>JBDLWG010000506.1:0-4675 GCA_039804385.1 Bacteroidota bacterium | reverse complement strand
GCGTTATCCGCGTTCCAATTATACAGCAAACCACAAAAAGTTACTGCATCAACACAAATCGTTTTGAATAAGATTGCCCTTGATGCACTATCGTCACGATGTAAATGCCATTCGGCAAATTCAATTCGCTCAATTGTAAATTCAATTCCATTGGCATATCTTTCAAAGATTGTTGTAATACATTCATTCCTGCGAAATTATGTATAGACAATATGCCATCTTCATGTTCAAATGATTGCAAATTCAACCTCAAATCGCCCGAAGTTGGATTGGGATACACCGTAAAATCAGCCTTTACATCCGATTCCAAAAGCGTTTGCTTGCGCAAACCACTTGTAGGTATATTGGAAATCGTAGGCGTAACGCAACCCATCACCTGAAATTCTGCCATATTCAAAGCCCCTTTACCGCGCAATTGAATCCGCACATAACGCCCTTTTTTCGCAATCGGAATGGTAGTCGGACGCGCCATATTGCCACTTTGGTAAAAAACAGTTACACCCGATTGATAAAAAGTGGTATTCACAGACGTTGAATTCATCGGATTTTCAGACACAAAAACGTAATAATCTCGCGCAGTGGTTAGATTGGTCTCCACTTTATTCCACAATTTAACCTCCGTAATATTGTGCTGCACGCCCAAATCGATTTGCCACCAAGCATTATGGTCCGTATTAGTCCGCGAAGCGGTTCCCGAAGTATTGTTATCAATGGCTTTGGCGGCGACATTCGTGGCGTTTGGCGTACTGGATTGTCGGACGGATTTGCCCAATGCAACATTCGTTGGTGTGTTGCAAAAAGCAGCTCGCACGACATGGACGTTGAACGAGCAAGTCGTTTGGTTGCCACAAGCGTCTGTTGCCTTGTACGTCACCACCGTCGTTCCCACTGGAAAGGTCGAACCTGACCACAAACCAGTCGTCTGGGTCAAAGATGCCGTGTCGCCGCAGACTTTTTCCATTAAAAAGTTGCGGTTTCGGGTTGCATGACTCGTTCCCCAGCGAGCTGTTGAGCCACTCAACAAACCAAAATCGCGGCGCGCTAATTGTCCAGAAGTCGGTTCACCAGATTCCCAATTCGTATAATTCAAAGTGGTTCCATCCAACCATTGATGTTGTCCACCCGAAATAGGCGCGTATAAACCAATCCAAGCCGTCGAATTAGAACCAATCCAAGTTTTTAAGGCATTATTTTGATTCGCATCTGTAATGACTGCCAATTTTCCACCTGCATTTGCGCAAATGGTTCTGGCATTTTGCCAAGTATTGGTATTTGTCGAATAATAATATAATTTTTTACCCATTTTCCCAAGATAACGGAAACCCGCAATCGAAGGCGCAGTACAAGTCGCATTACAAGTCGAAGTCGTAGTAGGACGCGCCCAACTCACCACTCCATTATTGGCAGTCGAAGCAACCGTCAAGGTCAGGTTCGCAGGGCAAGCAATGGTAATTGCCGCCACACCGCGACAACTACAATCGGATTGAATGCGGTCATTCGCGGTTGCAGGATTGCCGTCATCACAAACGTCTCCAATATTTTTGCGAATCGCAGGACAATTATAAACTGTCGCAATCGTAACCAAAAGGCTATCCGATTGGGCAATACAACCTTGTGCATTCGTGATTTGAACTTGGTAATAACCTGTATTGCCTGCGATTTGATTTTGTCCTGTACTGCCAACCAATGGTGCATTATTAAAATACCATTGATAACTTGTTGATAATGAAGCGGTTAAGGTATTATTGGTTTTAGTAATTATGGGCTTTGCCAATGCTTTAAAAGTGCGATTTGTCAAAATAATACTATCACAACCAAAACGATTGTTGAATCGAGTCGTAAACAAACCAACATTACTTAACAAACAAGTTGTTTCAGCAATACGCATTGTATCCGATGGATTTAAGGCAATCGTCCTAATAATCAAACTATCACAACCCAATTGATTGAGCAAACGCGTTGTAAAAATACCAGCATTCGCAGGGATACAAGTCGTGCCATTTAAACGAGTCGTATCGGATAGATTAAAACGAATGGTTCTAATTACAATACTATCGCAACCCAATTGATTCACAAATCGTGTCGTAAAAGTACCAACATTCGCAGCTACACAAGTCGTTCCATCTAAACGAGTCGTATCGGATAAATTAAAACGAATTGTGTTGATAACAATACTATCACAACCAAAACGGTTCACGAATCTTGTCGTAAAAAGACCCGCATCCGCAAAAATACACGTTGAATTGGACAAACGAGTCGTATCCGCAGGTATAAAAGCAACGGTTTTGATAACAAGACTATCACAACCGAATTGATTGACAAGAAGTGTTGTAAAAATGCCTTCATTCGCCCGCAAACAAGTCATACTATTTAAACGAGTCGTATCCGATGAGTTAAAACGAATTGTTTTTATAACAATGCTATCACATCCAAAGCGATTGACCAATTGTGTCGTAAAAGTACCAGCGTTTGCAGGAACGCAAGTGGTGCCATTTAAACGAGTTGTATCTGACAAGTTAAAACGAATCGTGTTGATAACAATGCTATCACATCCAAATTGATTCACCAAACGCATTGTAAAAACACCTGCATCAGCAGGAATACAAGTCGTTCCATTTAAACGTGTCGTATCAGACGAATTAAAACGAATTGTGTTGATAACAATACTATCACAACCCAACCGATTCACCAATCTTGTTGTAAAAATGCCCGCATTTGTGGGAATACAAGTCGTGTTATTTAAACGAGTTGTATCCGAAGGATTCAAACGAATCGTGTTGATAACAATGCTATCACATCCAAATCGGTTCAAAAATCGGGTTGTAAAAACGCCTGCATTCGTTGAAATACAAGTATTGCCCGCCAAACGAGTCGTATCAGGCGCACCGCAATTGCCAATCGGGACAAAAAGCGCGGTCAAGGCTTGCGCACCACCCGCAAAAGTGACTTGCACCGAATCACTCGTTCCCAAACTCAGATTCGACCAACCCACAAAACGAAATCCAGCCGCCGCCACCGCTTTCACAGGAATTGGAATCCCCGAAAAATATTTCCCCACAAACGGCAAGCGATTTTGCTTCAAGGTTAACGTGTTGAATTTTAACATTCCCGCATTCGCAGGACTAACATTCAACGTCACCAAAGTCGTATCCGTCAACTCGGGCATCTGCAAACGGAAATGCGAATAGGTAAATTCGGCTCGTTTGCCCGCAAAATCACTTATTTTTTGAATATTAATCAACCATTGTGGTTGAAAAGGCGTTCCCCAGCGCACTCGATGTTGCTCCATTTCGGGCGCGTAGAGATTTTTAAAACGTTCAATCCGACCTTGTACGCGAGCAGAAGTGAATGTCGTATTTAAAAAATCTGCCATTCGATTGGCAAATTTCTGACGATATTTAGCATTTTCAAAACATTTTTGCAAAATCAATGAAGTCGAATAACCAGGAAAAGGCGGATTCAAAGCCCTTTGTAAAGCATTTTGGGTCGCATCACTCGTATTAAAACCGCCAGAAGTCAATAAACCAAAACTAAAATCTAAATCATAACAAATCCATTTCCATTTTGCATCCACTCGCCGTTCTTTAAATCGGCGTACATTATTGCTGGGCCAATCGGTATTGTCTGCAAAAACATTAAATAAAACATAATCTGTAAAATTATCAATATCAATGCGTTGTTCCATCCAAGCAAAAGCTGTATCAGTATCGAACCGCCGACTCGACCGTTGTAATTCGCCTTTAAATTGAAACCAAGCGATGGAATCCCCTGCTAAATTTTTAAATAACGCTACATCATTTTCAGACATATCATAATTCGACAAGGCGGCGGTCGAACTGAGATTGAAATGTTGATCCACATAGGTCGTATTCATCCGTTCCCGAATGTTGTGAATCCCCCAATATTGCCCATTGAAATAGACCACCGCAGGGCGATACCCTTGCATATGCGTTGCAGGCTTTTGCAAAACATCCAACACATCATCCACATCTCGAAACAAACCCGAAACCATCGCATCGCGAAACATGGTAATGCCCCATTCATTGCCCGAATTGCGCAACACAAATCGTTTATAATCGGTGTAAGGCAGATTTGGAAACAATTTGTATGGAATCGTAGGCGTTCCAAAGGCGTTTTTGGACTTAATTTCCAATGATTTTTGAGGCAAAGCAGCACTTGTTGAACCAGTAATTTCGGTTGCAACCACTTTGGAGAAAGCCGCTGTATCCATATTGGGTTCAAATAATTCAATATTCGCCTTGACCTCAATTTTTTGTTGATACTGAATGTACATACCTGTATCAGGATGGAAAAAATCCGAATTTTTAAAACTCAATGCAATAATCGGGAAAGCATGACTTACATTAAACAAATACGTATGCGTAATTGTTTGAGAAACAGTCATCGGCGCGACTCCATAGGCTTTTGCCCGTAAAGGGGTAGAAGCATTGAGTTGAATCGGTGCGGTGTAAATATCCGAAAGTTCGGTCGGTTCCGCGCCGTCGAGCGTGAATCGAATCACAGCATTCGGAGTAGGCGAAGCCAAAGAAATGTTAATCGGTGCGGAAAATCGCCCTCCTTTAATCGACGCGACAGGCGGCTGCGTCACTTGTGCAGTGGCAACAAGCTGACTCAAAAGCAGCATCACGAGCGCGACGAAATGCGTCACAATGGG
>JBDLWG010000505.1:0-4592 GCA_039804385.1 Bacteroidota bacterium | reverse complement strand
TTATAATCTTTTTAATATTGATTTGGTTTACAATCGGCAATTTGCGCCCGGCAGTTTTTTGAACGTGATTTGGAAAAATAATATTTTCAATTACGCGCCATCTGAAAGGGCACAAGATTATGGTTATCGTTATAATTTGCAAAAAACATTGGAATCGCCAGAAAGCAACTCCTTGACTGTCAAGCTAATATACTATTTTGATTATTTGGATTTGAAACGCATGCGCAAAGCATTAGCAGTGCGTAAAAATTGAATTAGGATACTTACAAAGATAGTATTGTTATGGCGTATTTAAAAACGCATGCGATTGGTTACTGGATAAACTCGGAAGACACTTTATTAGAAACCCAAGTTACGCGGTAGGCGGCTTCGCCGCCCAAAAAGAGGGAGATAAGGACGTGTGTGTTTTGTTTTTAAAATGTTGCGTAGCAACATTTTAAAAACAAAACACACACGCCCTTAAAAAAACGTTTTGCCGCCATAGGCGGCATTACCGCGCAACTTGAGTTAAGTAGTTGAATAAAAACAAACTATCAAAATGCAAGTAATTGATAATCAGTGCATTAAAAGTCGTCGAGGTTATAACCCTATCCAGTACCCACAGAATGATTATTAGCATTCAAAGGATTTTGCAAAATAAAAAAGGTGCGTAGCACCGCAACATTTGTAGAAAAACGATGGACAATCCGATTGCAAGGTGCGTAGCACCGCAACATTTGTAGCGAATGTTACGGTGCTACGCACCTCAAACGCGGGTTTGAATTCCAATTTGCTACCAATATTGCGGTGCTACGCACCTTTTTTGATTCTGTGGGTAATGGATAGGGTTATAACCTCGACGACTTTTAAGTAAGCAATCTTATTAAGCGATTGCGAAATCGGAAAATGGGCGCATCGCTTCCAAATGAAAACCAACTACAATACTTTTTTTTGCAATATTATATTTAGCTAACTCTTCATCTAAAGGAATTTCAGTATTATTTTGTTGCACCCAAATATTCCCTGTTGTCATGCTAATATCAAAATGAATTAAAACAGCATATAAAAAACTGGACTGATGCCAACCCATTCTAATCAATTGAAAATGATTGCCTTTTGTATCAATAATTCCTTGATAGGTCATATCATTCCCTAAACCCTCATTGCGTTCTTTGGCGAGTTGAGTAATGTAGGCAGTGAGCACCCGCTGATGTTTTTTAATTTTATTTTTCAAAAATGTATCCATTGTTCAATTACATTATTTTTTGGATTGAAAACAAATATTTTTATATTATATGCTTTTAATGAAAATTGTATCCCCTTTCTTTGAAAAGCAGTATTCCAAATGTAATCTGGAACGGCTAAATATAAATCGCGTTCACTATCTAACTGGCTTAGACTTGCCTTATAATTAAGATATTGTCCTAATATCTTATGAAATTCATTTGCAAATGATATTTCTAAAAATGATTTTACTTCAACAGCTATTTTTAGATGTTTTTTTTCCGCAGCAAAAATTTTTTCTGCACCGAAATCTATTTCCCAATCGGGATCCCAAGTTCGTAAATAATATGGGTCTTCTGTAATCCGCCAGCCATCTTTTACCAGAACATCTTTAACGCGATAATGTAAGTGGTCTTTTGCCATGATTCTACAAATTTACTTTAATTTTGATAAAAAAATTCAAAAATAACTTTGTTCAAAAAAATTAATCATCCTTATCATCATCATCTCCTTCTTTTACGCGCTCAATATCACGGCGGTCGCGTTTTGTAGGTCTGCCTGTACCTTTGTCACGCAACTCTCTACCCACTTGCGCAACATACCAAGTATCAAATTTTTTCAATTCTGCTTCGGGCGTGAGATTTTCATAACAGGCTTGTGCAATCGGTGCGCCAACACGCATTTCAATCAAATCCAATACTTTATAAGTTAGATTAAAACCATCTTTTTTGACAGCAACCGTATCGCCGCGTTGTACTTGGAACGATGATTTTACTAATTCATCATTCACTTTTACTTTATTATCTTTTACGGCATCACTGGCTAAGGTGCGCGATTTGAAAATGCGAACTGCCCAAAGCCACTTATCAACCCTTACTTTTTCCATAATTGTATTTTAAATTTCTTTAATTGCTAAATGAGGATGTGCGGCACGATGCAATTGTCGAACGCCTTTGCGCCTATCCTCAAAAAAACGTTTTAAAACAAATAAATTGGATGCAAATGCAATAGCTTCCCAAACAATTTCGGATTCTGTAAACAATTGAATCTCAGAACTTTCGGGCGTTAATATCCATTTTGGCGCGTCCAATTGTACCAAATAATGGAGGTGCACTTGATTCAAAGGCGTATTCGTATAAACGGTATGTAAATCCATGATAGAGCCTGTTGCACCTGTTTCCTCCCACAATTCGCGCAAAACGGCAGCTTCTACCGTTTCTCCATTTTCCATAAAACCGCCTGGAACATTCCAAAACCCAAAACGCGGCGCAATGGAACGTTTACATAACATAATTTTATCTTCCCAAAGTGGCAGACAACCAACGATAATTCTGGGATTTTGATAATGAATCGTATCACATGGCTCACATATAAATCGAGGCAAATGATCGCCTGTTGGCACTCGAAACACCACAGGGGCAGCACAATTGGAACAATATTTCATAATTTATCGATTTTGAGGCATGTATTTCAATGAAAAATGCCCTTATTCACATTTTATTTGAACATATTTATAAAAAATGATTTATCTTTGCTACATCTTCTGGGGTATCAATACCAATCGTTTCCAAATCCGTTAAAGCGATGCCGATTTCATAACCATTTTCAAGCCATCGCAATTGCTCCAAAGATTCCGCCATTTCCAACCGAGATGGTTTTAAAACCGCTAATTCTTGCAACACATCTGTTTTAAACGCATATAAACCAATATGTTTATAAAATGTGGCTTGTTGCAACCAATCTTTCACAGGCGTTCCCCGTACAAACGGAATCGGATGCCTACTGAAATAAATCGCTTTGAAATGGAAGTCAAAAACTACTTTTACCATATTTTCATTGGTAAGCGTTTCGATAGTATCAATTTTTTTAGCAAGTGTAACGATTTTTAAATTTTTATGAAAACATAACGCGCTCACAAGCATATCAATTTGAAATGGTTGAATAAAAGGTTCATCGCCTTGAATATTCACCGCCGCGTCAAAACCGCGATACGCAGGCATCGAAATCACTTCCGCACAGCGGTCTGTGCCACTTTGATGCTGTTCCGAAGTCATCACTACTGTACCACCGAAGTTACGTACATGGGTCAAAATCCGTTCATCATCTGTTGCGACGACCACTTTTGAAAGCGTTTTTGCCTCCGAAACTTGTTCATAAACCCGTTGAATCATACTTTTCCCCCCGATATTCGTCAACGGTTTGCCCAGAAAGCGCGTCGAAGCGTAGCGTGCAGGAATAATACCGATGGTTCGCATAGCCGTTTTAGCTGTTTTAATTTTCAAAATTTTTTACGAAAACGCGAAAATACGCGTTTTGGTAGCAATTTTTGTAGTAATTTTCGCGCAAATTTTAAAAAAAAGTAATTTCTCACTATAAACGTACCGATTTTCGGTTTCCATACTATGTACGCGAGCCTTTATAGACCACTCAGCCTATGTATTTGCTTCTTGTTCGGTATCCGAATGATGATGGCTGCCCCGAATACAGGGGATAGTACGCGCTACTTGACGTTGCGCGACTCTGTAACGATTTACATCGTCGAAAATGATGTAAAAGTATTTGACCATGTGTTAGCGCGGAAGCAAACGCTGTATTCTCTGGCGCGATTTTACGGGATTGCCTTAGAGGAATTGTACAAATACAATCCTGGTTTGAAATTAAAACCAACGGAAGTTGGGCAACACATTCGCGTTCCGATTCCGAATCCTGCGATTCGACGGTATCGAAAAGGCGATTTTAAACCTTGGAAATTTGTACCAACCTTTTACAAAGTGCGACAAGGCGATGATTTAAAAAAGATTGCGGATAATCATTTTAGGATTAATTTAGATACGTTAATGCAACGCAATCATTTGATTACCAAACAAGTATCGATTGGTCAACTGCTTTTAATTGGTTATGTGAGTGTTGAAGGGATTCCTGATTCACTCCGAAAATCGGATGGCAATGCGGCAGGTAGTGTGCGGCATGTGCTGGCGATGAATAAGTTTAAAGATGAAGTGCAAGGCAAAAAATTGAAAGAACAACGCGGTCCCGCTTTTTGGCCCAAAAAAGGTTTGCAGCCGAAAGGGGAGGAGTTGATTCATGAATTTTTTGTACTGCATCGCATCGCAACGATTGGTTCGACGGTAGAGGTGACGAATCCTGTGACAGGTGCCATGGCGTACGCAAAAGTGATTGGAAAAATTCCCAACATTTATGGCAATGACATTGTTATTATATTGTCTGTGCCGCTTGCGAAACAGTTAGGGGCAGTGGATGAACGTTTTTTTGTAAAAATAAGATACCAATAAGTAGGTGAGCATAAAGGAGCTTAAAATATCGCCACCAAGAGAGGCGGAGAGAGGTGGGGTGTTTTTTTTTTTTTTTTTTTTTAAAAATAAAAAAAA
>JBDLWG010000504.1:0-8513 GCA_039804385.1 Bacteroidota bacterium | reverse complement strand
TCGACTCCTTTCCCAATCGCCCGTTTCTGTTTTCGTATAAACAATTCTATCATGTAATCGGCTGCGCCGCCCTTGCCAAAACTCTATCCGTTCAGGCACGATTTCGTAGCCGCCCCAATGCGCAGGACGCGGTAAAACGGGCATTTGCGCATGTGATTCTATTGCATTTTGCATGGATTTTTCCAAAAAATCACGGTCTGTCACCACCCGACTTTGCGGAGAAGCAATCGCGCCCAATTGACTCATGCGCGGACGCGAGTGGAAATACTCATCCGATAAAGGAGGTGCTATTTTCGTCGCAACACCCTCAATCCGAACCTGTCTTTGTAAGTCTAACCAATTGAAAATCAATGCAACTTGTGGATTTTCATCTAATTCTTGCCCTTTTTGACTCTCATAATTGGTGAAAAAAGTGAACCCTTTTTCGGTCACGCCTTTCAATAACACGATTCTTGCAGCAGGCTTTCCTGCCTGCGAACAAGTCGCTAAAGTCATTGCATTCGGTTCTAAAAGATGGGCATTTAAGGCTTCTTGAAACCATGCTTGAAATTGAGTGAGCGCGTCCGCGTCTGTATCCGAAAGGTCAAGCGATTTTTGGCGATAATCTTGGCGTAAATCTGCAATATTCATTGTTTTATTTTTTATTTTTTTTATAACAATAAAATTTCGTCTATTTAAAATGAATAAATTATGTATATCATAAAAAAAAATGAATTGTTTGCTACCTTGAAAAAAGTAGCTTTTAACGAAAAATTCATGGAGAAAGATTACCTTTAAACCACTTTTGACAAACTTAGTTCACAATAAAATCGTTATCTTAAAAATGAGTCTCCTAAATTTTGCTAAATCTAACATTTCCCAAAACATGTTTTTCCCGAAAAAAATTTTCCCATTCTTATTCCTTTCGCTCCATTTACACGCTCAAGCTCCGTTAAACGCGTTGCTTGATGATGATGTCATGGGCGAAAATTGGGCTTCTGTCAAATTTCATCCTGTTGGTCAGCCTTTGCAGATGCCGATTATGGATTTACAAGGGGGCAGTTTGCTCCTTTCTTTCGATGATTTAGACGCTGATATTAAAAGATTGTACTATACAGTTCAACATTGCGATGCGGATTGGAAACCATCTCAATTGGAACAACAAGAGTTTATGATTGGTTTTAATGAAGAACAAATTACCAAGTATCACGCTGCTTTCAATACGCTGATTCCATACATGCACTACGAGTTAAATTTGCCTAATGAGAATATATCTTTCACGAAATCAGGTAATTATACTTTAAAAATTTTTGATGATTTAAGTAATAAAAAAGCATTGATTACGCGTCGATTCGTCATTTCAGAATCATTGGCAACCGTGATTCCACAAATTACTTTTTCCAATGTAACCAAGTATAATACGCACCAAGAGTTTGATTTTCAATTAGTTGCGAAAAGCTATCGAATTTCCAATCCCTTGATAGAAGTACGGGCAACGATTTTGCAAAACAATCGTTGGGATAAATCGTTGTCGAATATCGCGCCTCTGTACGTGAAAGGCGACGAAATTCAATTTGATTATCAAGATAAAATCGTTTTTTCGGGCGGCAAAGAGTTTCGACAAGTGGATTTGCGGAGTACGCGTATGCGGAGTGAACGCGTTGCGCGGTTAGAGCGTGGGAATGAAACTTGGGATTACACTTTATTTGCAGATGTTGATCGGTCAGGTATGCCCTATTTGTTCGACAAAGATGCTAATGGCAATTACGTGATTGAGAGCAAAGATAGCGACCAAAGTGAGGTGAAAGGCGATTATGTCAATACACATTTTACGTTGAAAATCAATGAGTTAGATTCGGGTGATGTGTATGTGATGGGCAGTTTTGTCGATTGGAAATTGCGCCCTTTTTGCAAAATGAAATTCGATGGAAAGGCGTATGAAACGGATATTTTGTTAAAACAAGGATATTATAATTATCAATATGTGGTCGTTCAGCCCAAAGAGCAACCTAATTTTGAGGTTTTGGAAGGCAGCAGCTACGAAACGGAGAATGATTACACCATTATTATGTATCACCGTCCATTTGGGGCGCGATATGACCGCGTGATAGGGATTTCGCGGTTTTCATCGACCCAAAAATAGCATAGCAAGTGGATTATACAGCGAGTGGCGGGTTTTAAAATGAAATAAAAAAAAACGCATATTTTTGTTTTAAAATATTTTTGAAATGTTTTATAAGTATAAAAAAAATCTCATTTTTTTTGAAAAAAAAGACCCTAAAAACTTGGTGAATCGGAACAAAAAGTTTAATTTTGCATCATTATTCTACCAAACAGTATATCTAATTTTTTATTAAAAATAGTTAAAAATGGCAAACGAGAAAAACGAAAAAGACGCAAAGTTCAAAGCCTTGCAAGCCACTCTGGAACGGCTTGACAAAACCTATGGCAAAGGAACGGTCATGAAGTTGGGCGAAAAACAAGTGGAAGAAGTCGAAACGATTTCTACAGGTTCTTTGGGTTTGGATGTCGCGTTAGGAGTCAATGGGCTTCCAAAAGGGCGGGTGATTGAAATATATGGACCTGAATCTTCTGGTAAAACGACCTTGGCGATTCATGCGATTGCGGAATGTCAGAAGAAAGGCGGTATCGCAGCGATTATTGATGCGGAACATGCTTTTGACCGTTTTTATGCGCAAGCATTGGGTGTTGATGTGGATAATTTGTTGATTTCGCAGCCTGATAACGGAGAACAAGCGTTGGAAATTGCGGATAATTTGATTCGCTCTGGCGCGGTGGATATTATCGTGATTGACTCGGTGGCGGCATTAGTGCCGAAAGCGGAGATTGAAGGAGAAATGGGCGAGTCAAAAATGGGTTTACAAGCGCGATTGATGTCGCAAGCGTTGCGGAAATTGACGGCTACGATTGGACGGACTAACTGCTGTTGTATTTTTATCAATCAGTTGCGGGAGAAGATTGGCGTGATGTTCGGCAATCCTGAAACGACAACGGGTGGTAATGCGTTGAAATTTTATGCGTCGATTCGCTTGGATATTCGCAAATCGGGTTCGGCAATTAAAGATAAAGATGGCAATTTGACGGGCAATCACGTTAAAGTGAAAGTCGTAAAAAATAAATTAGCTCCACCTTTCCGAGTGGCAGAATTTGATATTGTGTTTGGCAAAGGCATTTCCAAAGTGGGCGAGATTGTGGATATGGGCGTTGAGACGGAAGTGATGGGCAAAAGTGGGTCTTGGTACAGCTATCGCGGGGCGAAAGTGGCGCAAGGACGCGAAGGAACCAAAACGTTTTTGGACGATAATCCAGAAGTTGCCAACGAAATCGAAGCGGAAATCAAACGCCGCTTGGAAGCGAATCCAAGCAAAATCAAAGTGACTGCACCTGTAGAAACCGAAGATTAGGATATTGAACCATCCCCATCCAAAGTCCCGAAGGGACGGCACTTCGGTAATAGGATAGTGTGTCGTCCCTTCGGGACTTTGAGCGGAGGTAGGTTGGTATCTTGTTTTACCAAAAGATCATCCCTTCGGGATTGAAAACGAAGTTAACGCAAAGTGCGGCAGTTGCAACTTGCCGCACTTTGCGTTAATATTTTTTTTTGGCAATTCGATTGCTCGCGCCGCGCTGCATCGGGCTTTTGAATCGAATTAAAACGTCATCGCACAATGCTTGATGTTTTGTAGCGCGACCATGCACTCGCGCCCGCCATTTTTTCCAATTGCGCAGGTGCATTTCCGCCTTCATCAGCGCGATAACGGCTGTTTCATTTAATCCAAATTGGATTTTAATCGCATCGAAAGGCGTTCTATCTTCCCAAGCCATTTCCACAATGCGGTCTATATCAATGGGTGATAAATTAAATTGCTCTATAATATTCATAATCAATTCATAAAGTTAATAATCCCCATTCATTCAAGGAATGGATATTTTTTTTAGACCAAAAATCTTCAAAATGTGTCAAATTTGCCGATTCATACGCTTTTTGAAGGTCTTGAAACGTCCTTATCGGCGCGTGAGGCGACATTTGCATCAATTGTTGCGCCAACCAATCGCCTTGTGCGGCGGGCAATTGCAACGTGTTTGTAGCGGTCTTGTTATGAAATGTCAACGTCGCGATGGAGGTCGTTTTGCCTTTTTTGGTTTTCACCGAATGTTCGACAATAGGCGGACTGCCGAGCCAAACCATTTTCGCCGTTGGTTTGGTTTCGGCTAAAATCACGGCTTCGAGCGCGTTAGCGATGTAATTTTTGAGAATTTTGGTGCGCGGCACTTTAAAATCGAACCAATCTTGCAATGGAAATTCAAAACAAAGCCCGTGCATGTAATTCAACAACGATTTTTTCAACCCATAACTATACGCTTCATGCACCGCGCCTTTCGGGTCAACGTGTTCAATATCATTGTTGGCAAACGTGCCAATTGTTGCGTGTTGCTTTTGAACCCCAAATTTTTCAGGCGATAAACCAATCGGACTATGCGCCGTCATCGCAAATTGATGCCAAAAACCCGATTGCAATACGCCATTTTCAAACATTTGTCGCACCATTTCCAAGGAATCGATGGTTTCTTGGGCGGTTTGGGTTGGAAAACCATACATCAAATAGGCGTGTACCAACATCCCCGATTCCGTAAAATGCCGCGCCACTTGTGCGACTTGCGCCACCGTAACGCCTTTTTCAATCAATGCCAACAACCTATCGGATGCCACTTCCAAGCCGCCCGAAACGGCAATACAGCCCGCCGATTTCAACAATCGGCACAAATCTCGCGTAAAACTTTTCTCAAATCGGATATTTGTCCACCAACTCACCACTAATTTGCGCCGCAAGATTTCCAATGATAAAGCCCGCATCAAAGCAGGCGGCGCAGCTTCATCGACGAAGTGAAAACCATTTTGCCCTGTTTGGGCTATCATAATTTCCATTCTATCGCATAATAATTGCGCCGTCAAAGGTTCATAATTTTTAATATAATCTAATGAAATATCGCAAAAAGTGCATTTCCCCCAGTAACAACCATGCGCCATCGTCAACTTATTCCAACGCCCATCACTCCACAAACGGTGCATCGGATTGGCAACTTCTATCACCGAAATATATTGATCCAACCACAAATCGCTATAATCGGGTGTGCCTACATTTACTTGTTTATAATCCTTTGTAAAACTGTTGTTTATATATTCCACTTTTCCATCAATTCGTGTAAACGTGCGTTTGAGTAAAGCGATAGGGCGTTTTCCATCCAAATGCTCCAAAAGGTTTTCAAAAGGAGCTTCGCCATCATCAAGCGTGATAAAATCCCAAAAATCAAAAACACGCGGGTCGGAAATAGACCGCAATTCAGTATTCGGATAACCGCCGCCTACCACAATTTTGATGTGTGGATGATGCCGTTTGAGCCACTGCCCGCACCGAAACGCGCTATACAAATTGCCCGGAAAGGGAATACTCATTGCCACCAAAGTCGGTTGTATGGTGAGAATCCGCGTTTCTAAAATTTTAATTAACAATTTATCAATATACGTATAATCTTGATTCAGTGCATTATAAAGCTCATCAAATTGATTGGCAGACCTGCCCAATCGTTCCGCATAACGGCTAAAACCAAAATGTGGATCCACACATTCCATAATTAAATCTGAAATATCTTCGAGGTACAATGTAGCAAGATGTTTGGCTTTGTCCTGCATGCCCATCACCCCAAAAGCCCAATCTAAATCGGCAATTTGGGCAAAACGCGCCGCTTCAGGCAAGAAATCTTCTTGACAAATCAAATGCGATAACGTTGGATATTTGCCTTGCAAAAAGGCAATCACTGCATCAATCGTGCGAATGTAATCGCTTTTCAACGCTACAATTCGTTGAGCATTCGGCGATAATGATTTAGAATTAATTTGAATATAATTAAATAAATCGGTCAAACCCTGTTTGGAAAACAGAGCCAAAATGACCTCAATCCCTAAATCGGCTTGAAAGGAAGTTCGATTTTTAGTATTCAAAAAACCTTTAATATACGCAGTTGCGGGATACGGCGTATTGAGCTGCGTAAACGGCGGCGTGATGAGTAAAATAGGCGCGTTCAAATGATATGATTTTAGGCAGCAAAGGTACGTTTTAATTCGTTTTATCAACTTTCCCTGCAATAAATAAAAAAAGATTTGGCAAATTCAAAAAAAGGCAACAATTTTGCAACAGGATGATACAATGTGCCAAAACCTACTGGAAATCAAAATTAACCACCAATTAAAGCATACAAGTTAATGGGATATTTTTTTTGGGTATTACTCATCCTATCCACTATGATTACGCTATTGACGATACCTGATACCCTTGATGAGGCACCTTGTGCAGGCAAAATGCCCCTTCATGATGCAGGCGACAACCCCCTTGAAACAGAAGCAGAACCGCCCCATGCTGTGCGTGAGAAAATATTTGCCTATAATTAAGAATATTTATTGTATTGATTCATAATCATTTAATTTTTACAACAACAATTATTAAAACTCATGAAGTTTTTTTCAAAATGTATTATTTTTATTTGCACCCTGTTATGGGCGAGCAATGTGGCTGCACAGACCAAACTCAACCCAACTGCTTTTGAAAATATGTTGAAAACATTAGGCAGTAGTGCGCAATTGATTGATGTACGCACCGCAGAGGAGTTTGTTTTAGACCGTTTGGAAAATGCGCAAAATTTGAATTTGCGCGATTCGGATTTCAAAGACCGTTTGAAAGCATTGGATAAAACTAAACCGATATTGGTTTATTGCGCCGCAGGCGGACGCAGTTTGAAAACGATGGAAATGTTGACCAAATTTGGATTCAAAGAGATTTTTGAATTAGAAGGCGGTATCAATGCTTGGATTGAGCAGGAAAAACCGCTTGCGAAATAGTATTTTTTGAATCAGGAAGGACGGAAAAAGGAATGAATGAAGCATTTGCTTGATTTTTTTTGTAAAAAAATCAAGCAAATGCTTCATTCATTCTTTTTTTTTCGTCTTTGGGCGGGGTTTCTGAATTAGGATTTTTAAGATTTTTTCGGATTAAAAGGATTGAATTATACTATTTGAATTAGGAATGAGGGAATTTAAAGGAAATAAGGACTCCTTTAAATTCCCTCATTCCTAATTCAAAAATTTCAGCGAAAACCAAGTAAACAGTCATTAAAAAAAATAGAATAAAACGATGTCTGGTTCTGTAAAAACAAGTATTCAAGATGGAATTTCGGTGATTACGTTTGCCCATCCTGCGCATAATTCATTGCCTGCCAATCTATTAGCCGATTTGACCGCCGCGATTCAAGCAGCAGGCAAAGACCCTCATACTGCCTTAATCCTCTTGCAAAGTGCAGGTGAAAAGACGTTTTGTGCAGGCGCGAGTTTCGACGAATTGGCGGCGATTCGGACGCGGGAACAAGGCAAACATTTTTTTTTAGGTTTTGCAAATGTAATTAATGCGATGCGCACTTGTCCCAAATTCATCATTGCGCGGGTGCAAGGGCGGGCGATTGGCGGCGGAGTCGGGATTGCGGCGGCGGCGGATTACTGCATCGCTTCGCAATATGCGACGATTAAGTTGAGCGAATTGGCTATTGGCATTGGACCTTTTGTCATTGGTCCTGCGGTGGAGCGCAAAATGGGTTTGTCTGCTTTCTCCGAATTGGGGATTGCCGCTTTCGAGTGGAGAACGGCGCATTGGGCGAAACAAAAAGGCTTATTCAATGAAGTTTTTGATACATTGGAACAAACGGATGCTTATATCAAGCATTTTTGTTCGATTTTAAAACAATATCATCCCGCAGCGATGCGTCAATTGAAACAAATTTTTTGGAAAGATACAACGCATTGGGATGCATTATTGGCAGAACGGGCGCAAATTTCAGGGGAATTGGTCTTATCCGAACCTGCACAACAAGCTATTTTGGCTTTTAAAAAAGGATAATTGGGTGGATGGATGTTGTCCTTCCGTAGGAATCTTTGGAGTTTCTCCTTTTGTAGGAAACTCCAAACTCCAAAGATTCCTACGGAAGGACAAAAAAATCCTAATTCAAAAACCAACTTGTTTAACGCTTAAAGTTGCTTTAACCATTGGTTTTTGACGATAACGAACCGTTATCAATGCTGTTCTTGGTAATTTTTTCGGATTTGCCGCCGCTTCTATCCCAAAACCTGTTGATGATGATACCATTTTTAACCAACTTACATTGGATTGTATCACCAAATCTTTTAATGGAATATTGGTATCAAAATCAATGTTATAAACACCTTTTTGCGCAACTATTAGCAAATTTGAAATGTATAAATTATTGGATTTCAATTTAATATAAGATTCTGTAACGCCTTGACAGGCTCCATTCAAAATAGATTTCGGAATCACAGATGTATTTTTAATGCTATATGGACTCGTCACTGCGATTTCAGTCATAAAGCCTGTTTTCAAATTAGCATACATTCCATTCGTCGTCATATCCATAATTGTGCATAACGCATCGCCGCCGCCCGTATTGCTCGC
>JBDLWG010000503.1:0-31441 GCA_039804385.1 Bacteroidota bacterium | reverse complement strand
AAAAAAAAAAAAAAAAAAAAAAAAAAAAACCCCAAAAATCCTAATTCAAACCTTATGATTCATTGATTCACAAATATTTACATATTACAATCACAATGTTCTATACAATCAATTAATTTAGTCACCTCCTTTTCCTTCAAGGTGTAGAAAACACTTTGTCCTTCTTTTTCGGATTTCAAAATGCCTTTTAACTTCATCGTTATCAAATGATGTGACAATAAAGATTGTTCACACTGCAAAATTTCACCAATTTCAGTCACACTCATACGAGTATTCATGTTTAGCAAATCCACAATCGCTAAACGCGTCGGATGCGCCACCGTTTTCAAAATAAACGCGGCTTTTTCCAACTTGGTTTTATTGTATTTGTACGTTACAGGCGTAACAGCTGGTGTAATATGCATACCTTTTTTGAATGTTGACGAACGATATTTCAAAAGATAAGACAAATATACGATTCAATTTTTACAAAACCAACACTTTGAATCAAAAAACGTGTAAAATAAAAAAATGCCTGTGTTATTCAGCACAGGCATTTCATGAAAACGAATTTTACAATTCTTTAACCAAAACTTACATTATTATGTCTGCAAGTTTTGTGCCAAAAAAGCTTAATCTTTGGTAATCATCACAGGTGCTACTAAATCGCGGACTCCTTCCACATGCACTCGAACCCAATATTGACCCGCCGTCCATGAACCGTCTAACGCTAAACGATACGCAGCAGACGGTATTTTTTCAATCATTTGAGTTAATACAATCCGCCCATACGCATCATAGACCTCTACCCTACCCGATTGATTTTCACGACTTTTCAAATCCAATTCCACATAATCAAACGCAGGATTCGGAAATAAACGCCAATTCGCAACCTCTAACGCCAATTTGACGATTTCACTATACCGACTTGTGCCGTTTTGAGCCACTAATTGGATGCGATAAAAATTCTCGCCATTATCAGGTTGCTCATCGGTGAAGGTAAAATAACGCGTTTCGCCCACAGGCATATCGGCATTCACATGATCGATGTCTTTAAACGCGCCAGATGGCAACAATTTTTCAACTATAAAATAATCGGTTGGTTGCACAGAGGTACTATTGACCCAATTCAAAATCGTTTTATTCCCATGTACATAACCGCCAAAAGAGAAAATATCTCGAATGACAGACGGCTGACTTACTGCCGCACCTGCCACAGCACATGATTTTGAAGACAAATAGTCTCTGGTAATGGTTGTAATCTGAGGAATCGTAGGCGTTTGCCAATGTATTTTGAAAACATCAATCCCATTGAAACCCACATGTAGCACTTCCAAATAATAGGATTTTCCCGCAACTAAGTCAATCGGAGCCGATTTTTGCCCTGCATATTTGGTATATTGGCTTGGTCGGGTATAGCCTGTAAAACCAGCAATCTTGCGTTTAGTAGCAGGCTTGTCGTTTGTACTAAGCCATAATTCGGTATCATCATCGCCCGTAATCGTAAAAACATGCTTGCCTGTTACTTTTGGAATCAAAAAACCGCGCACGCGTTCTCCATATTTATTCCCTAAATCACCGCGTTGAAAGCCCGATTCGTTATACATGATATCAGTGCGAGTGGGGGTATTTGGGTAACGAGTGTCAGCAAGTAAATCTTTCATCGTAAAAGTCGTGGTTCTAAGATTCAACCAAACATCACTCAAGGTATTGCCATCCGTCACACAAGGCGGCGGTGGACAATTCGGGGCACAACCACCCCCAAAACCCGTAATCACTAACGCACCTTGATGTGGATACGCATTGACCGCAATGCCTGTTGCCGTTTGTTTGAAATCTGTGATAGGCAGTCCATTTTGGGTAACAGTGAGCGTCGCAAACGTTAAATTTGTCAACGCAACATTAATCGTCACAGGCGATTTTAAGATAGCCGTATTGATAGTCGTATTCGCAGTGAAATTAACGGTCACTTTTTGGGCGGTTGCATCATAAGTTGCCGTCGGTGCGTAACCTGCACGCTGCATTTTGTAAGTGGTCACTTCGCCTAATGAACTCGCCCAAACATCTCCAGAATTCATTTTATCCTTCACCAAATTGAGGTGCGCCCGATAATCCTCTATCGAAACGGCTCCCCAAGAAGCATCTCCAATCCCATGTAATTCTTGAATTGCATAACCACCCTCTGCAATCGCAACCGTAATCCCTCGGTTCAATTGTGCCAACGTAAAATTGGGTTGAAATACATAAAAATTTAAATGAAAAAAATCATTAAAATTAGCCATATTAAAAGAATCTTGTGTACCTGCCCTTGCCCCGATATAACCAAGATTCCTCAAATAAGCATGAATATCCTCATTGAATACATCAAAAGGATGAATGAAAAAACGCGGGCGATTGTTCGTATTTTGCTCAATCAACTGCGTACTCAAGCCCTGTTCGGTGGCTAAATCGGTGTACGTATTCGTACACCAAGTAGCACCGTTCAAGGCACAAAGGTGGCTGTGTGAATGATTGATGACTTCGTGCCCATGTGTAATCATACGCCTTGCATCTGCCCAACCTGTGGCATCACAAACGGAGGTAATCACACCAAAATTGATTTTTACGCCCCGATTGAAGGCAATCGTGTCGGCATAATTCGCAATACCAGGTGTCGTAACATCTCCATAGTCATCATGAATGATGGTGTAAGCGGCTTTCTTATTGTCTTTCCAAGTCGCAATAGAAGCGGACGCAGTTTGTGCCGAAAGCAACAAAGGTGTACCCAAAAAGGTTGCTGCCAATAAAAAAGCGTAGATTATTCTGCTCATGCAATAATAATTTTTTATAAAAAAATAAAGTTCTAATCCAAAATCAACCGTAATGGCTCAATGCATAGGTATTTAAAAAAAATTAAAATTTGAGCTTTATAATCGGTGTATTTTTTAATTTTGAAAATTATTTTAATTAAAAAATATTATTTTAATAATCATCTTTTGTTAAGTTGATGAATGTACGGATTTCACAGATTTTCACGGGATTGGTACGGATTTATACTCAAAAAATCCGTACCAATCCCGTGAAAATCCGTGAAATCCGTACATCCATCAACCCACCCCAAAAATTCTTATTCTCTAAAAATCGTCAATTTCTTTACTTTTTCGCGCCCATGTGCGGGCAATACTCGAATCAAATAGTGTCCAGTCGTCCATTGAGCCGTATCTATTAAATAAGGTTCTGTTGTAATTTCATTGATATTCAATTGTTTCAAAATCATACCAGTCGTATTATACACTAAAATCGTTGCAGCATCCCCTATCCAAGGCGTTAAATCTAAATGAACTTGATGAGTCGCAGGGTTTGGATAGAGTCGCAAATCACCCAAATCATCTAATTTTAAGTTCACAATATTACTCATTTTAGACTTGCCATTTTGATACACCAAGCGAATTTGATAAATATTATCGCCCTTATTTGGATGCACATCCCGATACCGAAACCATGCTTTTTTAGGCACATGAGTCTCTCCATTAATAACGTGTATTGGTTCAAAAGTACCATTTGCATTCAATTTTTCAACTATAAAATAATCTTGCGCGGTACCTTCTGTACCGACCCAATCCAATATAATTTGTCGTTTATTAAGCCATCCTGTTACATGCAAATTTGCTGTATGAGAGACCGATTGTTGTGTCAAAGGCGCAGGTACGGAATCAGTACACCTTTTCGACGCTAAAAAGGATTTATCAATCAACGTGCGATTATTGTTAGAAGGCGTTTGCCAATACACTCGAAATGGATTATGTCCAGTGGTTGCTAAATGTAGTAATTCTACATAATAATATTTGCCTGAATCTAAATGAATCGGCGCGGAAAGTTGTCCCGCAAATTTAGTAAATTCACTCGCACCTGTATAACCATTGAAGCCTGCAATCTTTCGTTTTGTTTCGGGAAGATGATTTAATCCCAAATATAATTCTGAATCGTCATCACTTGTAAGGGTAAAAATATAATTACCCGTTTCTCGCGGCACTAAATAACCTTGTACTTTTTCACCATATAAATTACCTAAGTCATCTCGAAAAAAAGGCGTATTTTTCAACGTATCGATTCGAGTAGGGCTATTCGGAAAGCGAATGTCATTGGTAAAATCTGACATTTGCCAATAATTCAATGTAATATTCGTCCAAACGGCATCCAACAATTGCCCATTCGGTCTGCAAGGCGGCGGCGGACAATTCGGTTCACACGTTTTAAATTTACCGAATATAGTTAGATTGCCTTTATGTGGATACACCTGAACGATCAACGAATCCTTGCCATAACTCCAATCTGTAATCAGTCTGCCATTTTGCATCACCACCAAATTACTATCATGTTTCAAACCATCTAACACAATATTGACGGTTACAGGCGTTTTCAAAACCAGCGTATCCAATCCTTTCAACGTATCAAAACGAACCATCAATTTATTTTCTAAACGGTCAAACTGCGTTACAGGCTCATAAGCCATGCGCTGCATGATATACGTTGCCACTTCACTCAAAGTAGTTGCCCAAAGCTGCTTTGACAACATTTTATTTTGAACATAATCCAAATGGGCTTTATAATCTGCCAAAGTCACTTTTCCCCAAGACCAATCTTGTACCCCATGCAACTCGCGCAGGGCATAAACCCCTTCTGCAATCACCTCATCAACCGTCGCATTCATCTCCGAAAGGGTCGAATTGGGTTGAAAAACAAAAAAATTCAACCTAAAAAAATCGGTTAAATCCGTTTTATTCATTTGTGAATACTGTCCTGACCTTGAGCCAAGATATTTCAAAAATTTCAAATGTTCTAAAATGCTATCCGTATATAAATCATACGGATGAATAAAAAAACGAGGTCGATGACCACTGCCGCGTTCAATCAAAACGGTACTCGAATCCAATTCAAGTGGATAATCCGCTTTCCCATACACATCGGTACACCAACCTGTGTTGACCGCACATCGATGACTGTGCGAATGATTAATAATTTCATGTCCATGCGCAATCAATCGCTTGGCATCTTGCCAATCTTGCGTGTCACAGGAACTGGTAATCGCCCCAAACGCGAATTTAATGCCCCGTTGAAAGGCTGCCGTATCAGCATATTTTGCAATACCTTCTGTCGTTACATCTCCAAAATCATCATGTATAATCGTATAAGCGGCTTTACGATTATCTTTCCAAGTTGCAAAACTCGCATGAGGTATGGGCGTTTGAGCGTGCATAAATAAAGTTGTCATCCCCAACAGTATTGTAGAAGATAACAAGCAAATCGGTTTTTTCATAAAAATTTAAAAATTTAAAGAACCGTTTTAATTATTTTCCTAAAAAATAGTGAAGAGGTATTTTAATGTTTTTAGACTCAGAAACGTGCAAATAATAAAGCATCTATTTGTTTAAACAAGAAGGTTTGGATTATCCAATAAATCCTATAAAGCCAAATTTAAACAAATCATGGTTTAAAAAAAGAACAAATTTACTTTATACGGTGGTTAAAAGCAATCTTTCGGCAAAAATAAATTAAAAAAGCGTCCTAACAAAGGTTTTGGAATGCTTTACATCAAATTACAGTAAAAGCGGTAAACAATTAGTATGTTAATATGTGTATATAATCAACCTTTTTTTAGCGTATCTTTGTTGCAATTACTGGATGTATCACAAACTTAGTAGTCTGGACCTTTATTTCCCGCCATTCGCGGGAAATAAAGGTTCAGACTACTAAGTTTGTGATATTATTTAAAATTAAATTAATGTATGAAATATCAATTTCCAACTTCTTTTTTTTTCGGAACTTCCACAGCCGCTGCGCAAATTGAAACCGCCTCTGCCCATAGTTGGCGCGGAGAACGCTCCAAAGATGGTCATATCTTCCAAGAAACGATTGAACATGAAAAACGACGCGATGAAGATGCTGCCTATATTCAAAAATTTGGAACGGTGTATCGTTGCGGGGTCGATTGGGCGCGCCTGCAAACAGAGCCATTCGGTCTATTCGATGCAGATGTGGTAGCAGAATACAGTGTATTTTTCCAAAAATTGAATGCACAAGGTATGCAAATCATGTTGGTACTCCATCATTTCACAAATCCAATTTGGTTTGAAGCATTGGGTTCTTGGGAAAAAGAGGAAAATATTGCTTATTTTTCCAATTTTGCGGAACAAGCCATTCATCATTTTTCAAAATATGTTGCTTATTGGAATACATTCAATGAACCGAATGTTTATGTAATGAATGGTTGGATTTTAGGCAATTTCCCACCTCATGTTAAAAATTATTTTAAAGCCAATAAAGTCTTAAAAATCATTCAAAAAGCACATGAAATTACATACAACGTATTGAAAAACAAGGATTTAAATAAACCTGTTGGCATTTCGCTCAATACAGCTACTTTTGAAGCGGCAAATGTATTGGGTTATATTCCTGCCAAATTTGTGCATTGGTGGTTTAATGAACGTTCCGCACGTCATTTTGAATTATGTGATTTTTGGGGATTGAGTTATTATGCATATATGTTGTTTGACCCAATGCCGATTTCGCAAGTGGATAGACCAGGCAAATTAGCTCAAATGGGGATTCCACATGATAATATGTGGGGTTATCAACCGACTGGATTATTAAAAATCTTACAATATTTTTATAAAACCTATCAAAAACCAATTATTATTACCGAAAATGGCATTTGTACCGAATCCGATTCGGTTCGCATGCAAGCGATTCATGATTATTTGAAAGTGATTCAAACCGCGATTGAAGTTCATAAAATCCCTGTACAAGGTTACATTCATTGGTCAACCTTCGATAATTTTGAATGGGATTTAGGTCCGACCTATCGATTTGGTTTAGTGCGCATTGATTTAAAAACAAAAAATCGAACCATGACCGCAGCAGGTGATTATTACGAACAAGTTTCAAAAACAAAGTGCATCGAATTTGATTCAAAATAAAAAATTTGTTGTGTAATTGGAACATCAATTGAGAATGTAGTAGTTAAATTTTAATAATCAATAACAATGTTTGGAGGGTTTGAAACCCTCCAAACGTTATACTACCTTGATAATCAACTATTTAGTTGATATTACTTTTTGTCGATTTTTTAACTTCAACTACTTACATTCCCAATCCGCGTTCCCATTGTATCCCAAAATTACTTCTGATTCGCACCCGCTTTAGGCGCGACCGATGTTTCAATCGCATTGCCAGACGCATCAATAGCGCGTATTTCGACCCGCCGATTCAATTGTCTGCCTTCATCTGTTTTATTTTCAGTGTAAGGATTGCTTTTGCCATGCGTTTTCAACACAATTCTATCTTCAGGAATCCCTTTGCTGATTAAATACTTTTTAGCATTCTCCGCCCGATGTTCGGATAAACGATTATTGTAATCTTCACCACCTTTGAAATCGGTGTGACCATCCAATTCCGCTTTGGCAGCCGCATTTTTCTTCAAAACAGCAGCCAATTTATCCAATTCACCCATCGATTGACTCCGCAAATCCGATTTATCAAAATCAAACAATAACCAATTCAACTTTCCTGGCGCAATCCCTGCTGCTTTTCCGCGTGCAACAACCGTTCCTGTCGTCGTTTTCGCAGCCGCACCCGCTTCTCCACCGCCTCTTGTACTCGAACCACTCGTTTTAACCGCAGGTTTTGCCGCAACTGCATTTGTTGCTACACCACCTTTCGATTCAAGTCCTGCGGTCGCACTTGGTGCGGTCGGAGTTGCCACCGTTGTGGATGCCCCTTTCGGAATCACTTTGGTATTATAATCACCCGGTTTTGCACTGGTGCCCGCATCAGCCATTGAATTGGTTGTTATGGGTGGCGGTTCTGTTGGCGCATTGACCGACTCAATCGGTTTCAACGTCGCATCAGGCAAAATCGCAGTCACTTCGCTCCCAGTAGGAACTGCCGCTTTTCGATTTTCCATGATTTTGTAAAAAATCGCGCCCATGCCCAATAATGCCAACGCCATAATTGGCAACCACCAATTGCTCCGACTGCTGCCTGCCGCAACAGGTTTTGCATCAACCATTGTAGGCGCAAGTTCCGCTTCTGCAAATGCCTCTACCTTTGTAAATATCTTATCAGGTTCTTGTGTACCTGCTTTTTGCAATTTACCTTTGGTCGTTTCCATTTTTGGAATAACTACTTTTGGTATTTCTACTTTCGGAACTTCCAATTTCGGTATTTCTACCTTCGGAATTGCTATTTTTGGTATTTCTACCTTTGAAATTTCCAATTTCGGTATTTCGACCTTCGGAACTTCCAATTTTGGTATTTCTATCTTCGGAACCTCCAATTTTGGTATTTCTATCTTTGGAATTTCCACTTTCGGAACTTCCAAAGCAGCACTCAACCCCAATCCTCTTGCTGTCACCTCTGGCATTTCTACCTTGATTTCAGGTTTCGGAATCGAAGGCAGATTGGTTGCAAGACCACCGACCAAACCAATTGCTCCTAACATCGGCGCGTCTCGTTCAATGACTACTTTCGGAGTTTCCACTTTGGGTTGGTCTTTTATCTCAACCGCGTGTAAACCGCCAATGCCAAGCCCTTTGGGCACTAAAACCGTTGTTGGCTCCTGCATTTCAAGACTTTTCGGCGTAACATCCACCTTAATCGCCGTTGTTGGCAGACTTGTATTGGCAAGCGTATTCACAACACCCGCACCTACAACTGCCCAAGGCATCGTCAAGCCCAATGACTTATTGTTTGGCGACAAAACAGCCCAGTCACCCCACAAAGCAGCCTCCGTTTGATAAATAGGGGTTCGCCCAATTTCTTGCTTATTGCCATTTTGAAGCGACAAATAATGTTGTCCCGTTGGCAATTGTTTATGAATATACCTTTCTTTAATGTCTCTGTTTCGGATGACCGCTTCAATATCATTTTCACGCGTTTCGGGATTCGGATACCCCTCACTGCGCAATAAGACTTTGCCCGTATTCATATCAATCACCGAAAAATAATGCGATTTCGTTCTCGGATGTTGAAAAACGATGATTCCACCATGTTTGGGATGAAAATCCGTTTGGGCTTCATATTCTCTTGTTGATAAATAATCGTCATCATCCGCCGCATTTTTTTCACCACTTTGTGGATTTTGCGTTGGTAAAAAAGCCATTGCCGCAGGAGCAGCCGCTTTTGCCGCCATTTCCTGTTCCGCTTTTAAGCGATTTGCCCTTATTTGTTCGTCAGAAGCCCTTTTCCGTGCAGATGGATACAATCCTTTTGCTTCCACTTCTGTATTTTTCGGACCACTCCGAGCAATTTCTTGTCGATTACCGCCGCGCAATATCGTAAAATACCGATTCATCTTTTCCATCGTACTGAAACGGTCTTCAATATCACGGTTTTTATCCACCATAATCATATCATTATCCCGCGCCGCAGCCGTTGGAAAACCTTCGGAACGCATCAACACATTCCCATCATCATCGTACCAAACAAAATAATATTTGCCATTTGCGTGTTTAAACGGAACAAGTCCTTTATAACCCGATTTAGCCGTATGTCCGATGTATTCTTTGACCGTCAAATAATCATCATCATCATTCGGGTCACGCGGCATTGCCGCAGGTGCATCATCCGTCATCCCTGTACGGGGCGCATTGGCAAATGAGCGCACTTTGGAGACCTCCGCCGCTTTCGCATCCGCTTCTGCCTTCAAACGAGTTGCTTCTGCCGCCACTTTCGCATCCGCTTCTGCCTTCAAACGAGCCGCTTCTGCCGCCGCTTTCGCATCCGCTTCTGCCTTCAACCGAGCCGATTTAGCTTCCGCTTCTGCCTTTATACGTGCAACTTCTGCCTCCACTCGTGCTTTTGCATCCGCGACAGCCTTCAAACGAACCGCTTCCTCTGCTGCTATTTTCGCATCCGCCTCTGCCTTCAAACGAGCCACTTCTGCTGCTGCTTTCGCATCCGATGCTGCCTGTAAACGAGTTATTTCTACCGCTGCTTTCGCATCTGCTTCTGCCTTCAACCGATTCGATGCTGCTAAGGCTGCTTTTGCATCTGCTTCAGATTGCAAACGAGCCATTTCCACTGCCGCTTCCGTTTTAGTTTGCTCTGCAAAACGCGCTGCATCAAAAGACGCTTTTGCCCTCATTTTGGACTCCACCGCCGCCTTCCGTGCAGACGGA
The DNA here is from genome assembly GCA_039804385.1 of Bacteroidota bacterium. Lineage (GTDB taxonomy): Bacteria > Bacteroidota > Bacteroidia > Chitinophagales > Saprospiraceae > JAAFJT01. The sequence continues at coordinate 21,305 of JBDLWG010000503.1, read as the reverse complement.
TAAAGGCTTTTCGCCGCTAACTCCGTTGGAAATGCCCCACTTCGAGCGATTTCTTGGTGATTACCAGCCTTTAAAAACGTAAAATAACGATTCAATTTAGCATCAACGCCATAACGTTCTTCCAAATCCCTGTTTTTTGCCACAGAAGCCATCCCATTATCCCGCGCCGCCGCCGTCGGATAACCTTCAGAACGCATCAACACATTTCCAGCATCGTCATACCATGCAAAATAAAATTGCCCATTCGTATGCCGAAACGCTACCAAATCCGCAAAACCCTGTTGCCCAATATTCGGATGACCTGCATATTCCTTGACAGACAAATAATCATCGTCCTCCTTATTAGGAGCCCGTTCTGCTTTGTCGCCTGCGGCATTTAAAGGCATCGCTGCCGCCGCCCGAAACGCTGTACGCAATTGAAACCCTGTTGCAAAAGGTATCAACGCCAAGGCTTCCGATTCTGTCGAAAACGTACTGCTTCGTGCAATTTCTCGATGATTGCCCGCCCGAAGACTCAAATAAAATTTGCCGTCTTCCGACTTTTTAACAGCATAAAAACCTTTATTGCCTCTATTTTTGATAACTGACTGAATACCGTTTTCGCGGGACGTTATCTGAGGATAACCTTCGCTCTTCAACAATACTTTGCTGTCAGCATCGGTCAGAGCGAAAAAATATAACTGCGTTTTTTCGTCTTGAAATGCTACGAACCCCTTTTCTGCGTGTGCGGGTTTGCCCTCGTAGGCTACACTTGGAAGATAATCTTCATGTTGCATAACTGCTCCCTTTGAATTATTTTGTTGGTAAAAAGAATGTATTTGTTTTCCGTATGAATGAATGTAAAGACCCCATTCGGCAGTAAATTTATAAGACTATTGCGCAAACCTCCTAATTTTTTAACGATTATTTCTTTTTTTTTAAAAAAAAAAGATGTATTTAACAAATTTATTTAACAATAAATTGTATTTCTTTGATTATCAGTTTTTTAAACAATGATTATTATTTAACATTTAACTTACAAACATTACAAATATAAAGGCAATTCTACTACGAAAGTCGCGCCTTCGCCCAAAATACTTTCAACCCAAATTTTGCCTTCATGGTGTTCCACAATGGTTTTAGTAATGAATAAGCCCAATCCTGTCCCTTTCGGCTTGCCCATTTGTGGATTATCAATTTGCGTAAAGCGGTCAAAAATAACAGCTTGTTTTTCAACAGGAATCCCAATCCCATTATCTTTAATTTGAATCATCAAATGCGTATCGGGTCTATAACTGGATTTTTCCAACCGAATCTTGATAGAACCATTGTCTTTCGGGCAGAATTTCATCGAATTACCAAAAAGATTCACTAAAACTTGTTCGATTCTATCATCATCTCCTGCGATATAAAACATTTTATCGGGTTCCGAAACGATAGTCAATTCATGTTCAAGCCCCATTTCTTCCCAAACAGGCACCTGTTTTCGATACACTTTAGTCAATAAATCGGTCAAACCAATATTAATTTTTTTCCATTCGTAAACACCCGCTTGTATTTTTTCAATATCCAATACTTGATTAATCAAACGTGTCAAACGGTCTGCCTCTTCGACAATAATCGTTAAAAATTCTTTAGTTCGTTTTTCACCTAAGTCACTCCCTTTTTTCAATAAACTTTTGGATAAAGACCGAATCGAAGTCATCGGCGTGCGCAATTCATGCGTAACCGTGCGAATAAAATCCACTTTCAACCTATCCAGAGCCTGTAATCGCTCATTCGCTTCGCGCAATTGTTGCAAAGCGATTTGTAATTCTTTATTTTTAAAAATCATATCCGCCGTTTGGTCGAGCAATGCCAATTTATCTTGGCTAATCACATCTTCCAAAACCACAGCCGTAATCAACATACGCGCAGAAGCCGCCCCCACTGCACCTGTTAACAAGGTTTCGACATAATTTACAAAAGGCGCGGTAGCCTTTCCCAAAGGGGGCATTTTAACCTTATTTTCAGCAGCATACTCGTTTAAAACGGTTTCCGTACGCTCATCGCCCAAAAAACTATTTAATAAAAAGACCAAATCCGCCACATCTGCCTCCCGCCGCGAAATATCGGGTTCGAGACTCATTTTTTCGTATTTATAAATGTTGACAAAATAATCTGCCTGCATACGCTCGTTCATATCGCCATGACGCGTATTAATGGACACAAATACAAACGTAAATACATTAAAAAATAAACTCCACATACTCGCATGCGCAATTTCACCATAACCTTTCAATCCAAAAAGGGCATGCGGATTGAGCCAACTTTGCCCAAAATAACCATCTAATATCGTTTTTGGGAAAAAATAACCCGCTTGCGCCAAAGATGGAATCATCAAAGTCAGCAGCCAAATGGTAAATCCTGCCAATAAACCTGCAATCGCACCCGTTTTCGTCACACTTTTCCAAAATAAACCGATAAAAATCGCAGGCGCAAACTGCGTCACCAACACAAAAGACATCAAGCCAATATTCACCAACGGAATATTATTCACCACATATAAAAAATAACAACCTGCTAAACCAACAATCACCCCAATAATCACTCTACGAACCCATATAAAAAAACTGCCCGCATTGTTTAAATCCATCTGATGTTTGGGCGATTGAATGTTTTTAAAAACAATGGGCATAAAAATATGATTGGAAACCATAATGCTTAATGCAGTGGTTTCCACCATGACCATACTTGTTGCCGCCGATAGTCCACCTAAAAAAACCAATAGTGCTAAAAATTTTTGCCCATTCAACAAAGGTAATCCTAATATATAATAATCGGGTTTCCAACCACTTAACTCAGGTTGTAAAACGCCCGCCAAAGCAATTGGCAAAACAAATAGATTGATAACCAACATGTATAATGGAAACATCCACAAGGCTTTAAATACAAAATCGGGATTTGCATTTTCAACAACCGCAAGGTGAAATTGACGCGGCAACAACAAAACCGCCGATAAAGAAACCATTGCCAACCAAAACCATTCATTCGGTTGTGTTTTTGCTGAAAAAAACAATAAATGATTTGTTTTAACATCCACCGATGCTTTATAAAACAAATCCTGAAAGCCATCATATAAATGGTACGTTACAAATAAACCAATGAGCAAGAAAGTAACGATTTTGATAATGGATTCAAAGGCAATCACTGCAACCAATCCTTCATGTCGCTCTGTCGGTTCGATGTATCGCGTACCAAATGTCATGGTAAAAATACATAATGCAAAACCTACTAAAAAGGTCGTTTTACCCATCAAAACGGTGTTAGTCAAATCATCTGGCGTATATAACAATAAGATAAAACTCTCCGAAACGGCTTTCAATTGTAAGGCAATATAAGGAATAATGCCGACAAAAGCCATAATTGTTACTAAAAAACCGATATACGTATTCTTACCATAACGAGATGATATAAAATCAGCTATCGAAGTAATCCGTTGTTTTTTACTAATGATAATCATCTTGCGCAAGACCACAATCCACAAAGGCGCGAAAATACAAGGACCTAAATAAATTGCCAAAAAACTCAACCCAGAATTGGCTGCCCGACCGACACTGCCAAAAAACGTCCAAGCCGTGCAATACACCGCAAGCGACAAGGCATAGACGTATGGATTGGACACCAAACTCTTGCCTTGCTTCCCCCTTTTGTCTGCCCAATACGCAATTAGAAACAGCAAAATGAAATAAGCAACTGAGGCAAATATGAAAATTCCAGTAGTTGTAGTCATCGTTTGAAGGGCTTACCCGCCCGATTTTTTGGTCAAAGAATAGCCTTCTTTCAACAAAATGGTTAAAATTTTATCGCGGTGGTTGCCTTGTAGCAAGATTTCACCGTCTTTGACACTGCCGCCAACACTACATTTTGTTTTTAATAATTTGCCTAAAGCCTCTAAATCATCCGTCTGCCCAATAAAATCTCGAATTACCGTGACTTCTTTATTGCCTTTAAGTTTGTCTAAATGAATGCGCAACTTTTGTTTGGCAATCGGAAGCGTCTCAGGTTCCGCTTCGCTTTCGGTCTGATACTCAAAATCAGGATTGGTGGAATAAACAATGCCCACCCGTTTTTTTTTATCCTTGCTCATTTTTAAAATAAGGTTTTCTTTTAACAAAGGTACAAATCTTTGGAATATCTCATCATTTTGAATCTAAATTTCTTGTAAAAGCATTTTCAATATTTTATTTCAATTAAAACGATTTTTCAAATTTTAATTTTAAATTAAAAGCATTTTAATTACAAAAATGCTGATTTAAAAATAGTTATCAAAAAACTTGCACAGCCAAAAATTACCACTCATATTTGCAGACCAATTCAGTCGAATTGTTTTTATACAGATGAAGGGGAGAGACAGGCTCGGTGAACCTTCAGCAACCGTCCAAAGTGGAATACGGTGCCAAATCCTGCCAATTTTTTGGGAATATAAAAACAAAATGATCGCTCATGCAAACCGTTTTTGTAACTTACGCTGACGCAACCGATGTCATTCCATCGGTATCCTCTACGCTCCTTTCCTTTTTGGCAAACAAGGCGGCATCCGCTTGTTGCTGTAATCCATGTTGTTGTTGCTGCTGTTGTTGTTGTTGATTTGAATTTCTTAGGCTCTAATTCAATGAAACCAAACGCGCCTATCTGCGGCACATAGGTGCTGTATTGATAAGCGTAAAACAATAATTCATTGATTATAAATCTTTTATACAATAAATTGATTTGTAATAATAATTAAAAAAATTACACCCTTTTTTCATTAAAAAATAAAAATTTAATAAAATGTCACTTAGACTTGGCGATATCGCGCCCGATTTTTCGGCGCAAACCACACAAGGTATTATCCATTTTCATGAATGGTTAGGCAAATCATGGGGATTATTATTCTCCCATCCTGCAGATTTCACTCCTGTTTGTACCACCGAATTAGGCAAAACAGCCTTATTGAATGGTGAATTTACCAAACGCAATGTGAAAGTCATTGCCATTTCGGTAGATGATTTAAATTCCCATTATCGTTGGTTGCCAGACATCAAAGATGTGACGGGCAATGAGGTCAATTTCCCCATTATCGCAGATGAACACCGCAAAATTGCTCATTTATATGATATGATTCATCCAAATGCGTCTGAAAAAGCAACGGTTCGTTCCGTTTTCATTATCGGACCTGATAAGAAAATCAAATTGACATTGACCTATCCCGCTTCCACTGGACGCAACTTTTTGGAAATCATACGCGTGATTGATTCGTTGCAATTGACCGCAGATTACAGTGTTGCAACGCCTGCGGATTGGAAAAATGGAGAAGATGTAATTGTCGTGCCTGCGATTCGCACGGAAGACATTCCTGCGAAATTCCCGAAAGGGCATAAAGTAGTGAAGCCGTATTTGCGCACTACGCCGCAACCAAATCTTTAAACCATTGTTTAAAAGCATTCTTAAAACGCAACTTGGTAGTTAACATAAAATAATCGAGCCATACCGAGTGGCGGGTTTTAAAACCCGCCACTCGGTGTGTTACAGATGCGTTTTGAGTTTTTTTTGTAAAAAACATATTAACATATTTTCATTTATTGATGCAAGTTTTTCAATCAAAAAAGTCTTTTGCGTTAGAATCTGGTGTCATCCTACCAGAAATTGAACTCGCTTATCATACTTACGGCACTTTAAATGCACGTAAAAGCAATGTTGTATGGATATTTCATGCACTAACTGCCAATTCAGATGCAGCCGATTGGTGGTCTGGTTTGGTAGGAGAAGGACGGCTCTTTGACCCAAGAGATTATTATATTATTTGTGCCAATATGTTGGGTTCACATTACGGTTCAACCGCGCCGATAAGCCTGAATCCGCAAACGCAAACCTTGTATCGTTGGGATTTTCCATTGATAACGGTTCGAGATGTGGTAAAAAGCCATCAATTATTGGCAAAACACTTGGGTTTGAAAAACGCGTATCTGGGCATTGGCGGTTCGATGGGTGGGCAACAGGCTTTGGAATGGGCGATTGACATGCCTGATTTTTTTGAAAATATTACAGCAATTGCTTGTGGCGCACAACAATCGGCTTGGGGCGTAGCACTCAATGAGGCGCAACGCATGGCGATTGAAGCCGATTCGACTTTGCGAACCAATGCACCTGATGCAGGAGCGAAAGGGATGGCGGCAGCGCGTGCAATGGGCATGGTCTCGTATCGAACTTATGATTCCTTCAATTTTCAACAACAAGATAAGGATGAAAAATTAAGTGATTTTCGGGCGGCGAGTTATCAGCAACATCAAGGTTTGAAACTTTGCAAACGGTTTAATGCTTGGTCGTATCTTTCTTTGTCGAAAACGATGGATAGTCATCATGTCGGGCGCGGGCGCGGCAACTCAGCCAATGCTTTAAATAAAATTATTGCTAATACATTAATTATTGGTATTGAATCGGATGTATTATTTCCCATTTCAGAACAAGCCTTTTTAGCAGCTCATATTACAGGGGCGCAATTTGAAGTGATTGATTCGCGGTATGGGCATGATGGATTTTTAATTGAATACGAAAAAATAACAAAACGATTACAGGTCTTTTTGAAACAAGCTTTGCCTGCACGCCGTGTCAAAGCATTTTGTTAAAACAGTAATCATATTTGTAAAAATTGTATAATAAATTATAAATTATTTATTTTTGAAAAATACCCCTTGACAGGTATGTATAAAAGGAGTATCTTTGATTTATGATTTACGAAATCAATTCGGCACCCTCTATTATTTCAATGTTTGCAAAAAGCAGGAAAAAAACCAATGAAAAAAGAAATCTTAATTGAAGAACCATGCTGTTTATCAAAAAAAAAATCGGTAAAAACCACTACCTTGTTACGGTAGATTCCAAAAAAAGAATTACCTTTGTAGCGCAGAAGCTACCAATCGGATGTCTAATCTGCAACGTCTGTGTCAGGAACGGACTCGGACTTTAAACAAAAATCAAGATTAGCAGTCTATGTTAGTAGATGCGTTTGACTCTTGAAACTGCTATTTTTTTAGAGTAGTGGTAGTTCACAAATTGTGTCCTTCTGATGAAACGTCAACACTTATATTGTGTGACGTTTTTTCTATTGTACAGACTTATACTATTAGGAATGTTCCATAGGTGGTAAATTTTGTTTTTCCCAATTCGCAAACTTTTCTAAATCATTTGCAATGATTTTCATGGTGTAATGTATAACTGAAATATCATCTATATGTCCGAATCCAATAATAAAATCAGGAATCGCATCCATCGGCGCGATGAAATACAGTAAAGCCGCAATCACACTCGCCGCGCTCTTCCAAGGCATGTGATAATGACCGCGCAAATAGGTTTCTAAAAAACGCGTCAATGTTTTCACATTTTCTGCCAATTCACTCACAGGTTGTATGTCTAAACCTTTGAGTTTATTCATCGCTTTTTCGACGAGTTGCCGAATTTTATTCGGTTGACCTGCGTAATGCTCCGCATTTCTTTTGTCTTTCTCAAAATTAGGATGCTCCATGATGTTTTAATTTTTTATTCTTAAAACAAGGAATGGAGGTAGAAAGTTCGGTTCGTAACATTATTTTTTACAGAAACCCAATACTCCTTTTTTTATAATTCAAAAAGACTAATTTTGCCCCGTACGTTTGAAATTTAAAAGAGGTTGAAATCAATACTTTGAACTAAAAAAATTAAATTAAGATGGTTTTATTAGCATCCTTGAACCTAAATACTGAAATTGGAGTCAGTTTAGGTTCTGTTCTCGCGGTCGTATGCAGTTGGACGCGCAGTCATTCGATTTTGTGGGCGATTATTCACGCGTTTATGAGTTGGGTTTACGTCATTTACTACATTCTTACGCGTTGAATTTTTAATCGACAACAACCGTTTCTACAACAACGTTTGGAGGGTTTGAAACCCTCCAAACGTTATACTACATTGAAAATTAACCTTTTATCAGGCTAATGCAAATTCAATAGCGCGATGCTCTGCCCAAGTATGTTCCTTATCTATCGGATGCATAAAGCCGACATGCCCACCACATAATGGTGTTTCTAAATGTATAAATGGATGCTTATCAGCCAATTGAGTTGGAGAGCAGGCAGGAGTCAAAATGGGGTCATTTTGTGCTTGAACAATGAGCGCAGGAATTTGGAGGCGCGGAATGAAATGTAACGCAGAACCTTTTTCATAAAAATCTTCCATATCCTGATAACCATTAATATTTACGAAAAAAAGGACTGCTTGCGCAATAATGCTTTTTTGCCCTTTTAAAACATTCAAATCCAAATGATTGGGATAATGCGCCGCTTTATATTTGATTTTTGGCAACAATTTATTAATAAAATTTTGCTTATAAATAAAATTCGAGGGTTCATCTAACACCGCAATCGACGTGCGCATATCCAAAGGCGCGGAAAAAACAATCACTTTTGAAACCAACGGATGTGGATGAACGGACGCATATTTCAAAGAAATATTGCCGCCCATACTAAAACCAACCAATACAATCTCTTGATAATCAGCATGTTGTGCAGCATGATGAATGATTTGACTCATATCCTCCGTCTCGCCATGATTGTAGAGCCTCAATTGCCGATTCATCTCGCCGCCGCAAGAACGACAATTCCATGCAAGCACATCAAACCCATGTTTATAAAACATTTTTCCCATGCCTAACATATAATGTCGATACGTATTTCCTTCCAAACCATGCGTTAAAACAACTAAACGCTTGCTTTTTTGGCGCATCCAATCTATATTTAAGAAATCATCGTCAGGTGTGGTAAGGCGTTCTCGGGTATAGGTTACACCTGTGACCCGCCGAAAACTCGGTAAAATCGTTTGCAAATGCCCATTAAAATGGAGCAAAGGTGGTTTCTGATAGGTAGAATGGTAAATCGTTGGCATTTTTTAGACGCTTTTGTTAAAAAAACGCTAAAGTAAAAAAGGAATGCCATTTATTGGCACTCCTATTCAGTTTTCTTTTTCTTCAGATGTTATGTTATCCCTAATCTTCCAAAAATAATGAAATGTGCATTACTTTCATAACATATATTTCAACTATCATGCCAAAATCATTTTAAAACGAATCGTTTTGAATAAAATAGATTTTAATCCATTGAAACAAAACAACCTAAGCAGCATGAGGCGTTAATGCCCGAAGAAATGGCGGATGAAATCCAATCACAATATCTTTGTGGGCAACTCCTTTGGCAGTTAGCATTTCCGCAATTTTCAAATCTGTGCCATCATGTTGCAACCATACTTGCCCTGTTTTTTTGACATCAATATGAATAAAAGTTGCGTAAAACCAATGTTGGTCATTGTTTTCCCAACCCACTCCGAAATACAAATAATGACCATGTTCATCATCTGTAATCAATTGATTTTCAATACCTTCTTCTTCTTCAGGAGATAAGGCAGCTATTTCTGTGACCAGTGAGCGAACTATTTTTTTATATTTTTTTATTTTATCCATCTTTCGATAATTCCTTTTTGTTCGTTATAAACAATCATTTTGACATTAAAATCTTGCGCTGTTTCTAAAAAGAATGCATCATCAAAAAAACGAGCATAAAAACTTTGCGGAACGCCTAAATAAAGTACTCTATCAGGTTCTTTGAATTGAAGCGCACGCCAATAAATCAAAAACTGCCCAAGTGCATTCTCAAAAGCATGTAAATCGGACGGGTCTGAAAACGTTTTAATTTCGACAGCAATTTTGTCTCCTTTTTTTTCTGCGGCAATAATGCCCTTTTCAGCACCCAAATCTATGTAACCGCGCCGTTTACCCAATTTAATTTTGTAAGGGTCATGTGTTATCACCCAACCCTCTTTCTCTAACGCTAATCGGACTATGTCGTGATATTTGTCTTTTACCATAATTCTTGATTATAAAGTTTTACTAATTATTGCCTCCTTCTTGCGGTTGTGGTTTTTTCCGACCAAATGGATCCCACTTATCTAATTTATCTTTTAACTTATCTGTTTCCTTTTTCAACTTATCGCCACCTACTTTTTCGAGTTGTTCATCCACTTTTTTGCCCACTTCTTGCCCAACTTTATCTTTAACGACCTCACCTGCCCGTTTTTTAAGCTCCTCTGCCGCTTTGTCTTTTACCTCATCCACCTTCGCTTTTACGACTCCCGTTGCCTGATCGATGGCTTTATCTGCCTCCTGTTTTGCCTTATCTTTCAATTTATCCAATTCCTGATTGGCCCGATTTGCAACAGAATCTTTGGCTTTATTGGCAAGGGCAGTCGCTTGAGCTTTCACCACATCTTGAACAGTCGATTGTCCATCTCCACCCAAAACTTTCATCGCCACTTTCGGCGCAAGCGATGAACCTGTCAAATTAAATTGAACATTCACAAAAGCACTATTTTGAATATTCACCCCATATTTGCTCGCTTCTTTCAATAAAATGTTGAATCCAGTGCTCGCAGCAGCCCCAATTCCATTCTTTTCTAACATTTTACGCGGAATTTTCGCCTTGATAATGTAATTCATTTCATTGGTCAAACTATGCGAACCACTGATTTTCATGGCAATATCTTTCACTTTTTGGTCAAATTCCTTGATAATCACATTCCCATTTTTCAATTCCAACCAATTTTTAGTATCTTTAAATTCCCATTTTTTCAATTCATCCAAATTCAACTTATTCCCAATTTCTTCTAAGGGTTTAAATCCAGAAATCACCGCTTGAATCGTATGCAAAAAACCATCCGCCGATAAAGTATTCAAATTGGGCATCATATCTTTACCTAACTCGCCCGTCAAATGCAACTGTTTATCAAATTTTCCATTAATATATTGTCCAATCGGAGCCATTTTTTGGAAGGTATTGAACGTATTAAACGATTTTTGAAATTCTACGCCTTTGAAATTATAAGCAATATCAAATTTCGGGTTCTGCGGTTTGCTATCATAACCACCTTGCATTCCAATAGAGCCGCCCAAAGTATTCATATTCACCCCATCCATGCGCACGGTTTGGTCTTTTACAAAAATCTTACCCGTTATATTACTCAAATCCATATTTGTATAAAGCACTTTTTTCATATTCCCTGTTAGAATCAAATCCATATTATCAGGTACTCGAAAAACGTGTGTTGCTTGATTCGGTGGTGTATTCGCTTGACTTGCAACAGGTTGTGCCGTCATGAATTGATTTAAATCCATATAATTGGAGGCAATATTTAAGTCACCACTCAGTTTTTGTTTGTCAAACATCCAATTGAACACATTATTTAAAACGCCTTTGCCGCGCATATCCGAACCATTAATCGTCGTTGCAAAATCACTTAACAAAAATCGATTCGGCGTAAAATGCCCTTTGGCAAGCGAATTGGTAATTTCATATTTTTCATATAAAATTTTATTCATTTGTCCATTTATCGTGAAATCAAAACGGTCAAAAGGTTTGGCAGGCGGCACATCGGTTGCCGTTTTGCCTGTATTTTCAGGGGTTTTGGCAGCAGGAGCAGGTTTCATCCATTCATTCGCATCAAAAAAAGTAGAATTCATTGTCAAATGTCCCGTCATCGTGCGATTTGGAGAAAAATACGCTAAAATATTATCAATCGTACCACTTGCCCGCAAATCCGATTTGCCCAATTTGCCATCAAAATTAGATAATTTCACCTTATTAGGCGTAAAATCCATTTGCATCGCGTTAATTAAGACCGCAGGCATATCTTTCATCGCCACATTCATATTTTCGGTTTTCAAAGCACCTGCCATATTGACCTTTTCATATTGTTTTTTGTCAATATAAGACATCCGCGTTTTCATCGCCAAATTCGCTGTAAGAAGCCCATTCAAATTTTTAATATTATCCATCGGAAACGCTTTGGACAAATCCGCCAAATTCAAAATCCCATTCACTTTCATATCCACATCAGGGTCGCTCATCGGCGTACGCAAGTGAAAAACAGCGTCAAACGGATTCGTTCCTAATTTCATATGAAATTTTGGTACGTCAACTGCCACTTCATCAAAATTGCTGCTCGGACTCAACACTTTAATATCGGTATTAATATCAGTGACCGCTAACGGCAGAGACGGATATTGAAATTGACCATTTTGAACATTCGTATTGATACTAAATACAGGCAAAATATTTTTCACACCGTTATAAGTCCCTTTTACAAAACCATCAAATTTGAATTTTCCACTCGTTTTCACGTCTTTAAATTTATCGGTATAAGCTCCTGGAATAATTGATAACAAACTTTTGAAATCATTGGAAGGCGCGTTGAATTTAAAATCCATTTTCATATCCTGCGCCAACATTTGTAACCATCCATCCAAATTTAATTTCATTTCATTGAGTTGTGCCGAATTATCTTTCAACGTGAATTTCATATTTTTCATATCCACATTGAATTTAGCATCCAAATTTGCTTTTGCCTTGCTAAGATAAGTCATTGTGCCTAAACGAATTGTAAATGATTTAATATCTGTATGTGTTTTCAAATCATACAAATCAGTCGCCAAATCACCACTGCCCGTATGATTGATATGTTCCAAATCCGAATACATACCGCCTTTTCTATCATCGTAAATAATATGTCCATCCGTGATAGAATACGCATTTAAATTCAACTTAAACGCAGTTGCAGGAGCTTGTTTTTTAACGGTATCGGGTTTGGTAATCAAATAATTCACATTCCCATTGCTCAATGTAACGACATTGATATACGGTTTATCCAAATGTATTGAATTGATTTTATACGGATTGCCGCCTGTCCAAACCGACCAAAAATCCATTGTAATATCAAAATGATCCGCACCTAATAATTTCACGCCATCGAACTCCTTGATACCCAATACATTAAGGTTTTTTAAACCAAAACTAATGCTTGGAAAATGCCGCCAAACCGAAATATCCACTTCCTTAAAATCAACTTTAGCATTGATATTTTCATTGATAACGGTTTTGACTTTTGCCAAAATCTTATCTTTAAACAAGAACGGCGCGGCAATGGCACTCGCTAATAAAAGCGATAGACTGATGGCAGTCCATTGAAAGATTTTTTTAAATAAAGATTTTTTCTGATTCATGATTTCAATTATTTTTGAGCAGCAATGATAGGTTAAGGGTGAATTAAAAAAGCTAATTGGCTAAAAGACAATCCTTTATAAGAAAATCATGTTTCAATAATGCGACCCATTCGGGTCATTTTATCTTGATAAGGGTATCCAAATGTAGGGAAACAAGTTTGCCAAAGGATTGTTTTTTGCACTAAAACCACCACAAAGTGGTATCGAATAAGCAACAAATCGCGCTTTTTTTAACAAAAACAAAATTAACAAATTTATTTTTCGTTTATGCAAAATAAGAACAAAAGTACCCAAAAACACGATACGCAGCAAAAAACGGGGCAATTTTATTTAAAAAAATGTTAAAAGCAACCTTTTTGCCTTTTTTATCGTGAAATAGGACAGAAATATGACAATCCGTGACGTACTTGGTACGTCCAAATTAAAAAAAACGAAACAAAGGCATTAACTTTGCGCCTAAATTGGCATCTGACTTTATTTAGACCTCAAAGCGGCGATTTTAGATTAAACGTCGTTATAAGAAAAACTTTTGGATGAAGTAGAAAAACTACACTAAATTCACCTATTTTTATTAACCGAGATTTCCGACAAACACTGCTTCATAGGCACGTTGGGAAATTGACAAATCTGCTTGGAAATTGAAAGTATTAATGCCCGCTGCCGAGCGCACTACCGCGACACACAGTCATTTATGCGTCGTGCATCCCGATGCACAAATTGGTCAAAACGTGACTATCAGCCCTTTCGTGACCATAGCGGCGGATGTCGTGATTGGAGACGGTACTTGGATTGGACCGAATGTTCATATCATGGACGGGGTGCGCATTGGGCGCAACTGTCGGATTTTCTCAGGAGCGATTGTCGGCTCTATCCCACAGGATTTAAAATTTAAAGGTGAAAAAACATATTTGAAAATTGGGGATAACACGACGATTCGAGAATATTGCACGCTCAATGTGGGTACTGCTGCAAGTGGCAAAACCGTGATTGGGAGCAATTGTTTGATTATGGCGTATGTACATGTGGCGCACGATTGCATTATCGGCAATAATTGCGTTTTGGCGAATAATGTTACGTTAGCTGGACATATTACGATTGGCAATTATGCCGTTTTAGGTGGTATGGCTGCGGTGCATCAATTCGTGAAAATTGGCGAATCGGCTATGATTGGCGGCGGTTCGTTGGTTCGGTTGGATGTGCCTCCTTTTATTACGGCTGCACGAGAGCCTTTGTCTTATGCAGGTGTGAATAAAATTGGTTTGAAACGACGCGGTTTCAGTGCGGAACGAATCGCGCATATTCAAGATATTTACAGAATTTTATTTGTTAGAAATCATAATTTGCAGAAAGCGATTCCGCAAATGAAGGAACAAATGAGCGATTCAATAGACAAAACGGATATTATGCAATTTATTGATGATTCCGAACGCGGTTTATTGAGGGGTTTTAGAACCAGTAAAGAGAAATAAAAATTGGATTGCTGGATTTTGGACGATATTTTATATCGAAATGAAAGTAAATTCAAAGACCAAAATCCATTAAATGTTTTCAATAACTTTAAAAAATATTGGTAAACGCTATCGGTACGACCGTATTTTTACGGGCGTTGATGTAGTGTTGTCTCATGACGCAGGCGGATACGCGATACTTGGCCCGAATGGTTCGGGCAAATCTACGTTGATGAAGATACTGAGTGGGCATTTGACTCCTTCGGTAGGGAATATTGTTTTTTCTAAGGAAAATCATATCTTAGAAATAGACCAAGTATATCAACATATTAGTTATGACGCGCCTTATATTGACGTGATTGAGGAAATGACTTTGGTGGAAATGATTGATTTTCATCAAAAATTCAAACCGTTGCAAGCTCCACTCACCACAATGTATTTGATAAATAACGTATTGAATTTCAAAAAATACGAAGATAAATTTATAAAACATTTTTCTTCAGGCATGAAACAACGTTTAAAATTAGCTTTGGCAATTACGGCGAATACGCCTGTCTTGTTATTGGATGAGCCAACGAGTTATTTGGATGAACAAGGTTGCGCATGGTATTTAAATTTAATACAACAGTATGCACACGGCAAATTAATCGTCATTGCATCCAATTCGGCACAAGATTATGGGTTTTGTAAACATCATTTGAATATCATGGATTACAAAATAAAAGCATAAATCCCCTCTTAAAACAACGCATTTTTCCGAAAGGCTTTGGTGAAAGGATCCAATAATGAACTAAAAAGGAGGCTTTTTGTTTCATTGGTTTGTTGCACCACCTAAAATGATATAAAAGATGCTAAAAATACCTTATGGATTAGCCAATTATCGGAATCTTATCAAAGATGGTTATTTTTATTTGGATAGAACCGATTACATCCAAAAATTGGAAGCATATTCATCGTTATATCCGATATTTTTAAGACCGCGCCGATTTGGTAAAACCTTGTTTATCAATATGTTAGCGGCTTACTATGGGATTCAATACAAGGACGAATTTCAACAATTATTTGGGCACCTTTATATAGGTAAAAACCCAACTCCGTTAGCGAATCAATATTTAATCCTTCAATTCGATTTTAGTGGGATTGAAACGAATGATGTTAGCAAAACGTACGATGCTTTTTTGAAAAAAGTCAAAGCTGGTATTGAACGATTTATACTCATTTATCCACATTTTTTTACGAAGGAACAAATTATATTTGTGCTTGAAAATAAAAGCCCTTCTGGGATGTTGATAGATTTTTTTACTATTTTTTACGGCATTCAAAATAAGCCTCAAATCTATGTACTCATAGACGAATATGACCAATTCACCAACGAATTATTATCATTTCATTTTCACGATTTTCAAAATATTGTTTCAAAAAATGGGTATGTACGCAAATTTTATGAAGTTTTAAAAACAGAAGCGGGGTCAGGTATTATTGGTCGAATCTTTATGACAGGTGTTGCCCCTGTGACCGTAGATGGTATGACGAGTGGTTATAATATCAGTAGCAATATTAGCGCAGACCCGCGTTTCCATGATATGATGGGTTTTACAGAACCCGAAATGTTGGATTTGCTTCAAAAAATGAAAATTCCAGTTGCCGAAATAGAAAACCATTTATCGGATTTGCGGAATTGGTATGATGGTTATCGTTTTGATGCAAGAACACCCCGACATTTGTATAATACAGATATGGTTTTGTATTTTGCACAACAATATATGATCAATAATTCTTATCCTGACGTAATGTTGGATTCCAATATCGCGTCAGATTATAGAAAAATATCGAATATTTTTAAAATTGGTGGGAATGAAAGTATCGCCTTATCGCATTTAAGTCATCTATTAGAAACAGGTGAATTGACAACTTATATTACGCGCCAATTTAATATTGAAAGAGGTTTTACCATAAGTGATGTATTTAGCATGCTCTATTATTCGGGGATGACCACTATAAAAGCCGTTGAAGGTAATCTCTATACTTTTCAAATGCCGAATTATGTCATCCAAAAATTGTATTTTGATTATTTTACAGCCTTGACTTTGGGTTTAGAATATGGAAAAATGATGAATTACATCGGTGAGAGCATTCAACAATTGGTTTATAATGGTCATATCGAAACATTTACGCAATTGGTGGGTACGGCTTTGCGCAAAGCGCATTCCAATCGCGATAAAGTATCGTACGGGGAAAAACATTTGAAAACGTTGATGATTGGTTTATTATTCCCATATGAAAGTTATCGAATTTGTAGCGAGTTTGAAATTGATAGTCGGTATCCCGATATTTTTTTGGAACGTATCCCGCAAGTCAATATTAAGCATGAAGTAGTGATTGAATTAAAATACATTAAAAAAGAAGATTCTTTAAAATGGCTTGATAATGAGGGAAATATGATTGAAACGACTTCTTCAACCACTAAAAAGAAAGGTCGAAAGGCAAAAAATGCGCCCAATCCGCCTCCAGTGACGGTGCCTAACACGCCTATTCCTGTTGGAACGATAACTTTATTCGACAGTGTTGTTGAACAAGGTACAAAACAATTAGTTGGTTATATGCAAAGTGAACGGTTTCAACGCCCCAATATTTTAGGTTTTTGTTTAATATTCGTAGGCAATGATTGCAAGAAAATTATAAATTATAAAGAGTTAAATAAGTAGTTGTATAAAAAGAATCGACAAAAAAGGATAAGTGCTAAAATCTTGATTATCAATGTAGTATAGCGTTTGGAGGGTTTTAAACCCTCCAAACGTTGTTGTCCAACATTGCATTAACGACTGATGCGTTTAGTCAAGTCATCTTTGGTGTAATACTTGCCGCGCACCATCGTACCGATGATAAATTGAATATTCGCCGCATTTTCCAACGGATTTTTCTCCAATAAAATCAAATCCGCCCGTTTTCCAACTGAAACCGTTCCCCATAAACTACTTTCATTGAAAAAATCAGCCACATTGGAAGTCGATGCTTTCAAAATTTGATAAGGTGTCAATCCTGCATTGTTATATAGATTCATTTCATCCACCATCGAAAAACCAGGAACGGTGAAAACCCCATCATCCGTACCACTTAACAATAATTTTACATTATTATCCGCCATCATTTTCAGTACCCGATTAAACTCCAATAGCGAAGTTTTGCCTTTTGCTTTAAATTTGTCGAAAGATTCTTTATCCTTTGCAAACTCTTTGCTCTCTTTTGTCCAATCTTTCATCCAAGCATTATAGACGGATTTTGGCAAATAACGAACTCCATTCGGCTTGAACAAGCGGTCTCCTTCGATTTGAAAAAAATTGACATAATAAAACATCAAAGTCGGTGTAATAAACACATTGTTTTTTTTCAAATCCTCCATCACGGACGGAAATAAACCAGGTTGGTCTTTATACGTATTGAGCGCGGGCGTATAATGTTCAACAGAACGTTGTTGCGTTTTGATGGCAGGTTTCAAACTCCCTTTATACGCATGTCCCGCAAATGGAATACCGACTTCTTTACAAGCCTGTCCCAAACGTTCAAATTGTTGTGAATTTAAACCAGATACATATTTTACTAAATCATATCCATCGGCTTTGGCTTGTTTTACAAACGTCGGAATTTGTTCCAAACCAAACGTAGAATCGCTTGGCGCAACCGCACAAATATACAAATTCGGAGCTAAAAGTTGATTTTGACGCGCTTGTTCGCGGAGTTTCAAATGCTCTTTTCGACTGCGCATGCTCCGCAAAGTGGTGACACCACTCGCCAAATGCAGCAAAAAATAATCATTTTGTTTGAAACCAAATGGGTCATTCACCAACATATGCGCATGTGCATCCGCAAGACCAGGCATTAAATATTTCCCCTTCCCATCAATAATCGCCGCACCCGCAGGAATTTCAACCATTTTTTTATCGCCAATAAGCCGAATACTGCCATTTTCAATCAAAACCGTTTGTTTTAGCAACACTTTCGGATCTTCCATCGTCACGACATTCACATTCACAAAAGCCGTTACATTAGAAGCGAGAGATTGCGCATAAGCGGCATGAAATATCGAAAAGCAAAAAACACCATTCAAAAAAAGATGCAATAATTTCATAGTGAAAGATTTATATAGTTTGTATTTTTATAATTAAAAACAATACGTAAAACAACCTTTGGAGTGTTTTAAACCCTCCAAAGGTTTGATAATCCATTTATAATCCTTATTGCGTTTCCGAAATTTTAATCAATGCGAAAACGGCATAATTAATAATATCTTGATAATTCGCTACAACGCCTTCAGAGGCAATCGTTTTACCCCGATTATCTTCTATCTGTTTGATTCTCAATAGTTTCATTAAAATCAAATCCGTCAGAGAGCTGCGGCGCATGTCTCTCCAAACTTCACCGTAATCACTGTTTTTGGCAATCATCAAATCGCGAGTCAATTGCACTTTCGCGTCATAACACTCCACTGCGTATTTGGGAGCTAATTCCAAAGTAGTATTCGGCGGCAATTCGAGTTGGATTTGCGCCAAAATCGCATAATTGACCAAGCCTACATATTCATCATCAATTTTATCTGAAATATGTTGCATGCCTGTCTCCTCAATTTGTCGAATACGGCGCGCTTTGATAAAAAGTTGGTCTGTGAGAGACGAAGGACGCAAAATGCGCCAAGCGGTGCCATAATCCGTTGTCTTTTTGATAAACAACGCTTTACAACGCTCAATTACCGCGTCGTATTGTTGCAAGGTTTTTTTCATTCTGATTGGATTCTTTTGGCGGCAAAAGTACGTAAAATGTTACTAATTAGGATAAAAAGCATTTATTGGTTTGTAAAATTGTGATAGGATGGATGTACGGATTCAACGGATTTTCACCGATTGATACGGATTTTTTTTATTTGAACTGCTATTTTGAGCATGATTTCAAAAAAAAATCCATACCAATCGGTGAAAATCCGTTAAATCCGTACATCCATCCTATCACAAATAATTGATTATCAACAATTTAAAGTGCAATACCGCCATTGACACCAATCACTTGACCGTTGATATAAGACGCTTCATCCGAAGCTAAAAAAAGATAGGTATAAGCAATATCTTCGGGCAAACCTGCCCGCCGTGCAGGAATCGCCTTGATTTGAGCATTCCGAAGTTCTTCAGGAATCGCATCCGTCATGTCCGTTGAAATAAATCCTGGCGCAACCGCATTAGAAGTAATGCCTTTTGAACCCAATTCTTTCGCCCAAGTGCGACACATGGCTATCAAACCCGCTTTCGCAGCCGCATAATTCGTCTGTCCAAACGCTCCATGAATACCCACAATCGACGAAGTACAAATAATTCGACCATAATTGCGCGCAACCATGTATGGCGCAACCACTTTCGTACAATTAAAAACGCCTGTCAAATTGATGTCGATGACTTGTTGCCATTCATTATGAGTCATTTTGAGCAATGATTTGTCCCGCGTGATGCCCGCATTGTTTATCAATATGTCAATTTTGCCATAAGTAGCAATGATTTTTTGAGTAGCCGCTTCAAGCGCGTCCACATTAGTCACGCTAACTTGTTGAAAATCAGCTTGATAGCCTGCTGCCCGCAAATCGGAAGCCGTTTTTTCGCCTTCTTCAAGCATGTCCCAAATGATGACGGTTGCACCTTCTTTGGTGAAAACGCTCGCGGCAGCTTTGCCAATACCTCTTGCGCCGCCCGTAATAATAGCGACTTTATTTTTTAAACGCATTTGAATTAATTATATTAAAAATTATTCTACAATGAAAGCAACTGATTCAGCAATACAAGCCGCTTTGGGAACCCCTTCAATTTGAATAATTTGTTCAAAAATAACTTTATGTCCTCTTGGATTGGTTTCAACGCTTTTTAACGCCATTTTCATCCGAATCTTATGTCCCGACAACACAGGCGCGGGAAATCGGATTTGGTTATAACCATAATTCACCAATAATTTGGCATCCTCAATTTTCAATAATTGATAGGTGAAATACGGCATCAGCGAAAGCGACAACAAACCATGCGCCACCGTGCGACCAAAAGGCGATTCCGTTTTAGCGCGTTCCGTATCCAAATGAATCCATTGAAAATCAAAGGTTGCCGCCGCAAATTGATTAATCACTTCCTGCGTAATTTCTAACCATGCACTTACGCCAATGGGTTTCCCTGTAAAAGCGCGTAAGGCTTCCACATTTTGGACGATTAAACAACCTTTTTCATCATATCTAAATGCAGTCATATCCTTTTGAGTTTTATATTAAAAATATTAAAATTGATAAACAATTGCATTACAGTGCATTCCCGCACCCACAGAAGCCATAACCACTAATTGCCCTTCTTTAATTTTGTAATCGCCCAATGCGCCCTGCCGAATCAAATCCAACATCGTTGGAATCGTTGCCACAGAAGTATTACCTAAAAATTCAATCGTAGTCGGTATTTTACCCTCAAAGTTATAGGTTTTATGGTCATAAATAGCTGCAATATTTTGAGCAATCGCCGCTAACATTTTGCCATTCGCTTGATGAAATAAAAACATGTTTACATCATCCAAGGTTTTGCCCGCCTTATCCAAAGCCTGTTTAATGACTTTTGGAACCCAAGTCGTAGCATATTTATACACATCGCGCCCATTCATTTTGAAAAGTCCATGCCCTTCCACCTCTTTTGAATACGATTCGCCCAAATAAATGCACGCAATATCGGTTTGCGCATGCGAATAAGTTTTATACGATAAAATACCTTTTGTTTCAG
>JBDLWG010000502.1:0-5205 GCA_039804385.1 Bacteroidota bacterium | reverse complement strand
ATAAATTTGTTGATGGCAATCGTCAAATTTTGTCCTTCACTGCCTTGTCTTTGAATAAACATCGCAATAAACAGTATAGACATAATCAGATTTTGCAAAAATGCCGAATACGAACCGCCTTGCACCAATCCAAATTCTTGGACAAAAAAGTATTGCAAAATATAGGATACAACCAAAGCCAAGACGCTCCAAAAAATAAAAATGCGCTTTGAAAGCCCTTTTGGGAAATGCTGTTGCCCATATTTGAAATAAGTATATAAAATGCCTATATCAAACAGACACCAAACGGCATTAAAACCAATTTGAACCGACATTCCTTCAAGTTTGAAGCCCAAAATGGTGTGTATGGTTTCCCAAGCAATATTTAAAGCCAATGCCCAAAATGGCATTGCATACGTTTTTTGTTTAAACCCTAAGCGAATACATTCAATGTAAACAATGGTCCAACAAATGCCGCTGATGCCTGCTAAAAGAAGTGATTTATCCATTTTTATTGATTATTTAAGATTCGAAAAATGATGTTCAATATCCAAAAGCCATTGGGTTCTTTTCTCTTGCGAGACCATTTTCACTTGATTAAAACTCATCCATTTTCGGTTTTTATAGCCCATTTTCCAAAAGGTTCCCAACAACATTGCTTTTTTAATCGCATTTCCAAACAATGCCCAATACAACCAATTAGGGGTGTTCATTGTGGTCATCATGGTTACGCCTTTGAGGTTTGTCCAAAGCGGTTTCATGGTCGTATTGCTGGCATCTTTGTAGTCATACGCAACACCCGGAAAAATCACTTTATCCACAAATCCTTTCATTAAGGCAGGCATTAATTCCCACCAAATCGGAAAAATAAAAATTAAATGGTCGGCAGTTTGGATCCGAGCGTCATACTCCATCACTTTTGGGTCAACAGGCTTTTTAGCTCTGAACGCCTTTAAGTCCGCCGAAGTCATTACAGGATTGAAATTATCTTTATCCAAATGAATAAGGTCCATTTCGTGATTGGCTTTTTGCAAACCGTTGGTTACGGCAACCAAAATGGCGTTGCAGAAACTTCCGTGATACGGATGGTTGAATACGATTACTACTTTCATCTTTTTACGGTTGAATGTACAACCGTGCAAAATTAGGTCGTAGTTGAACCGTCAGACGATAACAATTGTTAAGAAATGATTTATAATGATTTATAATGATTTATAATACCTATCGCCTGTTTCTAATACGACTTAAAGAAACCGAGGTAATGCCCAAATAAGAAGCAATATAATGTTGCGGAACACGCTCTAAAATTTCAGGACGATATTGTAGAAGTTCCTGATACCGTTTTTGAGGATTGTCTTTGATCCGAGAAAGGAAAAGTTGTTGGTAAAAAAGAAGCCGTTTAAAAACAAGTGCTTCTACTTCTTTTTTAATGCGTGGCGAGTCGTCCAAAATAAACTGAAAGTCTTTTTTGGAAATGCTATGGATAATACAAGGTTCGATGCTTTCCAAATGGTACAAACTGGGTTGGTTCGTCATAAAACTTTCAACAGAAGCAACACTTTCCCCTTCAAAGAAAAATTGAAACGTGATGTCTTTTCCATGGTTGTTAAACCAACTTCTTACGCAACCTTTTTCAATGAGATAAGCTACTTTTGAAATTTGCCCCTCTTGCAAAAGCGTTGACTTTGCAGGAATTTCTTGTCGTTTGAAAAGGTTAAAAAATTCAATAAAAAATTGAATTATAAAAAACCACCATTAAAAAATAATGACGGCAAAAAGCACAAAAAAGTTATTTTCGCACTTTCATAAAAATAAAAAGTGTAATGAAAACAAGATTCAAGCAAGAATTGTTGAAAGCGGCTCATTCTTTTTTTTAAAATAATTTAAAAAAAAGCCAAGAAACGATTGTAAAAATTCCAATAGAGGGATTCGAAAAAAGCGAATTATGGCAATTAGGAAAATTTCATCAACTTTTTTTTTAGGTCAATTGTTAGGGTTGCCAACCCTTCGTTCGATCTTAAAAATGCATGGGATTGAAAGTAATACTACAAGGATTGAAACTACGCATTGATCTTTAAATCATCAGCATCCTATTTCAGAAATGGGATACTTCAACAACTTCGATTCGCCTTAAAACGGATTTTAAATACGGATTTTAATAATATTAAAATAAATTTTATTCAGATAGTCAAAATCATTATCGGCAGTAATCAATATTGAGTCGGTAAGGTGAACTGCTGCCGCTATCCCTAAATCATTTGTACCCATATTTCAAATCATTTCAAGTAATTGTTCAATAGGTTCTTGAATGAGTTGGTCGAAGCGGGCGCGGTTCAATTGAGTAAAATTTTGTTTTTTCTTAAGGGCTTCGACATCCAATTGAAGCGTAGGCGGTTTGTGCAACCGCTTCATAACGCCTTGTCGCTCCAATTTACTTTTTTGGGGCGCGTTTTGAAAAATGGCTGCATTGCCATTTTTCAACGCATAGGCGGATGCTGCCCAAATGGTGTTAAGACGGTTCTAAGATTAACGCATCCTAACCGATTCAGTAATAATGCATCAACCGTTGCACGTCCTATCGGAGAAATGCCCTCTATAATCGAAAAATTTTCTCTCCATTGAAAATGTTCTTCCCAATTGTCATTGCGCGGATGATACAAACGCACGATTTCCAAGGTAATTGGATCTATTGCAGTCATCTTAGCCCGTTTGCGACCGTTGCAACCCCCACAAGAATAGGCAATGTTCTCTAATTCATTCGTTCCATTTTGAACCAACGGAATAATATGTTCCAATTCATAAGCATCGGGTACAAAATCTTGTGGCATCTGGCAATACTCACAAATCCCTTGCGCCCGTTGCGCAACGAAATCTCGGGCAGTTTGCGAAAATTTATATCTTTTAGCCATGAAAATTTTTAAGATTCAATTGCTGTGCCAATACCCGAATGGATACTTGACGCAATTGGGCTAACTCGCCTAATAAAGGAATCCTTTCCGCACTTTTGATTTCAATCCAGTCGGTTATGAGCAACATTTCGGAAAGTTCTTTGGGCGTAATGGTTTGTTGCTGCCGTTTGTTTTGCAGCACTTTCAAGCGACGCACAACGGTTGCGGGAATCATGGCTTTGATGCGCTTGAGTAAAACAATTTCTTGATGAAGTCGAGGGACAGGTGGTGGTGCGACAATGCGGGCAGACAACTGCTCAAACACCTGCTTCAACTCTGAGGCTTCTAATTGGGCTAAACCCAATACTAAATCCTCTAATCCGATTTGAAATTCTAATTTTACCATCCGTATTCTACCTTTTTTAGTTTTTTAAGTGCGAAGATAAAGGTTTTTGAAGATTCAAAAAAATCTTTTTTATTAGTATAAGTTAAAATAAGAATGTTTTAGGTGAGCCCAATCCGCTTGTACGCACGAGATAGATATGCTTTTTTGAAATTGGATGCAAAGAATTGTAAGGATGTTTTTCATTGATAATCAATCATTTAGAAATGGAAACATCCTTACAATCCTTTGCATCCTCTTTCAGAAATGGGATACTTCAATAGGTTCTTGAATATTCAATTCTTGAATGAGTTGGTCGAAGCGAGCGCGGTTCAATTGAGTAAAATTTTGTTTTTTCTTAAGGGCTTCGACATCTAATTGAAGCGTAGGCGGTTTGTGCAACCGTTTAAGTTAAGAACGCGTTGCCGCTCCAATTTACTTTTTTGGGGCGCGTTTTGAAACCGTTGCTGCATTGCCAATAGGAGATTCAAATCTTCCTCCTCTGTAATTTGGCGAATTAAACGCAGACGGATTTCTGAAATCGGATTCATTTTATCTTATTTGAGGGCGAAATTACGTTTTTGAGTGACAAGAGAAAATTCAAAAGTGACTTTTGGGGTTTCCTTTTTGCAAAGATAAGATTTGGGAACGAGTTGGGCAAGTTTTTTTTAAAAATTTTAAATTGGCTTCGCAGAAAAACAAGAATTGAAAGGATATTTTTTGAAATAGGATGCTGATGATGTGAAGGATTTGAAGGATTTGAAGGATATTTTCTACTGAAAAGCGCAAATTTTTACTCAAAACATCCTTTCAATCCTTCAAATCATCAGCATCCTATTTCAAAAATGCGTTACTTTTGGGCTTTATTCACCCATTACAAACAACTATGATGGAAAAAGGGGATTTAACCTACCGACTCAATGCCTGTGCTATGCGTGTCAGCACGACTTTGGGCATCGGCAATATGGAGTATGTTTATTGTCGAGCGTTGGCAATCGAACTGAATTTAGCAGGGATTGCTTTTCAACGAGAAGTTTGGTTGCCAATTCATTACAAAAACTTGCGTATTGCTTACCGAAGGGTCGATTTTCTCTGCGAAGGCAAGGTCACTATTGAAGTCAAAGCCAAAAGCCAATTAACGGATGTTGATTTTGTGCAAGCTATCAATACGCTGCAGCAATTGAATATTCCTGCGGGGCTGCTTTACAATTTCGGTACGATTCAACTTCAATTTAAGCATCTTTTCAACAATCGCTTTCAACCCGATGCCATAACGCAACCGATTACGCCCGAAATGGTCGGCGAACCGTCCGATGATTTATTTGAATTGCGCAATTATATTCCTGCGTGGGTGCTTCATAAGATGCAATATGATAAACGAAAAGGCAAGAAGGTTTGAATTAGGATGCTGATGATGTGAAGGATGCTTTTTGAATTAGGATGCTTATGATGTGAAGGATTGTAAGGATGCTTTTGAAATAGGATGCTGATGATGTGAAGGATTGTAAGGATGCTTTTTGAATTAGGTTGCTGCTGATTTAAAGGATTGCAAGGATGCTTTTCATTGATAATCAACCATTTAGAACTAAAAACATTCTTACAATCCTTTAAATCATAAGCATCCTATTTCAAATGTTGCTGATGATTTAAAGGATTGCAAGGATGCTTTTCATTGATAATCAACTATTTAGAACTAAAAACATCCTTGCAATCCTTTAAATTATAAGCATCCTATTTCAAATGTTGCTGCTGATTTAAAGGATTGCAAGGATGTTTTTCATTGATAATCAAGTATTTAGAACTGAAAACATCCTTATAATCCTTTAAATCATAAGCATCCTATTTCAAATGTGGAGGCTTTTCATTGATAATCAACAATTTAGAGCGAAAAACATCCTTACAATCCTTTAAATCATAAGCATCCTATTTCAAACATTTGGGGGCGCATCGGCTTCG
>JBDLWG010000501.1:0-9067 GCA_039804385.1 Bacteroidota bacterium | reverse complement strand
TATTGGGCAAATGTGTCTGTGACGGGTTTGGAAGCGTTGCGGAAATCTTTTCGGGATTTAATGCCTTTTTTCGACCCTGATAAACGCGAAATCGTCTATACCCAATATGAAGACCATTTTTCAGGCATCGCCACTGAACAAAATATGCTGTATCAACCGCAAAAAGTTTTGACCTATCGCGGTAAACCAAATCTTGATACACGCGTCGCACGCCTTGCGTTTGCGGAATTATTGGAACTCGACTGGAATCCTTTACAATTGCAATTTATAGAGTTAGTGATTGATTATTTCGGTCAACGCGGTATCTTGGAAATTAAAATGTTATTCAAACCACCTTTTACGGAACTTTATTCTGGTGATATGCGGCAATTGTTTGATGCGCCAACGATTGAACGGATTAAAAAAACGATTGAACGCGTGAATGCAGATTTGAAATAAGCCCCTATTTCTATATAGTAGTCGGGCAATTTATTTCCCGCTAAATGATTGATAACGAATCATTTAGCGGGAAATAAATTGCCCGACTACTATGATGCCGATTCCGAAATTCACAATCGGCAATCGCTTTGCGTTTTTCATTGATGTTAAAAAAAAGGATTTGTACAATTGGCGAAAAGGTTTTAAATTTGCTTCAAAATTAAACGATTATGAAAAAGAAAACCACTCAGTTTATCAATCCATTTACCGATTTAGAAGAAGTACCTGAAATGTTTCAACAAGGCATTTTGTCAAAAATATTTAAAGTTGCAGATATGGCGAATTTGACCCGTGAGGACGAATGGAAGAAAAAAAAGAAATGATTTTAAAGGGGCGTGCATTCATCAATCAAAATAACTCCAAAAACACTTTAAAATAAGCAAAAATAAAATTTTTATTTCAAATAAAACTAAAAATGCCCCTTTTTATACTGTTTTTGAAAAAGGTATCTTAATTTAGAATTAAAACCAACTACTTTCAATTACCTTTGTTCTCCAATTAAAAATTATCAAACATAGCAATGGCTGACCAAAAAAAGGGACTCTATACGCCCGAACTCGAAAGCGATGCCTGCGGTACAGGTTTAATCGCTAACCTCAATGGCATTAAATCGCATCAACTCGTCGAAGATGCGCTCACCATGTTGACCAATATGGAACATCGCGGGGCTTGCGGTTGCGAACCCAATACAGGAGATGGGGCTGGGATTATGCTGCAAACGCCTCATGCGTTTTTTGTCAAAAAATGTAAAGAATTGGGTTTTGACCTGCCCGATTTTGGACATTATGGGGTGGGTGTGGTCTTTTTTCCGCAAGATAGGACGTTGCGCAACCAATGTCGAGAACTTTTATCCGATTATATTGACGAATTAGGGTTTGATTTGTTGGGCTATCGCATGATGCCGACTGATAATGAAGCCGTAGGTGATAGTGCCGTTAGCGTCGAGCCGCGTATGGAACACGTCTTTGTTAAGCCTAAAAAGGCGGATTGGGTTAAAATTGAATTGGAACGAAAATTATATGTTTTAAGAAAATATTCGACGCATAAGATTCATCAAACCTATCCTGCGACGCAAGAGCATTTTTATATTGCGTCTTTTTCGTATAAAACCGTTTTGTACAAAGGGCAATTGACGACGCATCAAGTGCGTCCTTATTTCCAAGATTTGCATGATGAACTGTTCGTATCTGCGATTGCTTTAATCCATTCGCGATTTTCGACGAATACGATTCCGAAATGGAAATTGGCGCAGCCGTTCCGTTACATTGCGCACAATGGCGAAATCAATACCATCATGGGCAACATCAACTGGTGGAAATCAAAGGAATCGTTGATGAAATCAACCGTTTTTTCAGATGATGAGTTGCAAAAATTGTATCCTGTTTGTGGTCAAGCCTTGTCGGATTCGGCTAATTTCGATAATGTATTAGAATTTTTAATTATGAATGGGCGGTCTCTGCCGCATGCTTTGATGATGATGATTCCCGAAGCATGGCAGCAAGACGCGCAAATGTCGGATTATAAAAAATCGTTTTATGAATACCATGAGACGATGATGGAACCTTGGGATGGGCCCGCAGCCGTTTGTTTTTCGGATGGCATTGTGGTGGGCGCGATGTTGGATAGGAATGGTTTGCGCCCTTTGCGGTATCAAATCACAGATGATAATGTATTGATTGCCGCTTCGGAAGCGGGTGCTTTGCCGATTGACCCTGCGAAAATCGTTTTCAAAGGGCGTTTACAACCCGGTAAAATGTTGATTGCCGATTTGGAGCAACATCGGATTGTGGGTGATGAAGAAGTGAAAAAGATTGTATGTCAAAACCATACGTATCACAAATGGTTGTTAGATAATAAAGTCACCTTAGACCGTTTGACCGCGCCTGCCTTACATCATGCGGATAATGAATCGGAAAAATATTTATTAGAAAAACAACAATTGTTTGGTTTCTCGCGGGAGGATTTGAAATTAATCCTTGCGCCAATGACCGCTTCGGGCGATGAACCGATTGGTTCGATGGGGGTCGATACGCCTTTGGCGATTTTATCCAAACAATCGCAACATTTAAGCCATTATTTCAAACAATTATTTGCCCAAGTGACCAATCCACCGATTGACCCGATTCGGGAACGGGCGGTGATGTCGTTGAATATGAAATTGGGCAGTTGTGGCAATATGTTAATAGTGGGTGAAGCACAAGCCCGTTTTATTGATTTGGAACAGCCTGTTTTGACCAATTTAGAGTTGGAAAAAATCAAGCAAATTAATCATAAACATTTCGTTTCCAGTACCATAGATATTACATTTGAATCGGATGCACAGAAAGGCAAATTGAAATATGCCATTCAACGCATTTGTGCAGAAGCGGAATCTGCGGTGCGGAGTGGAGCGAATATTTTGATATTGAGTGACCGCGAAAGTGATATTTTGAATGCGCCGATTCCGTCTTTATTGGCGCAAGGCGCGGTGCATCATCACTTGATTCGGGAAGGGTTGCGCAGCAATTGCAGCATTATTATTGAGGCGGGCGATGTGCGCGAGACGCATCATTTTGCCACTTTATTGAGTTACGGCGCGTCTGCGGTGAATCCGTACATGGCTTTTGCGACGATTCAAGCACTTTCAGATAAGAAAGTGATTGCATATGATTTCAAAAAAGCATCTGCAATGTACATCAAAGCGATTGGCAAAGGATTGTTGAAAGTCATGTCTAAAATTGGGATTTCGACCTTACAATCCTATGCAGGTGCGCAGATATTTGAGATTTTGGGTTTAAATTCAGAAGTGGTTTCAAGGTGTTTTACGAAAACGATTTCGCGGATTGAAGGGATTGGTTTTGACGGCGTTGCGGAAGAAGTATTGGTGAGACATCGGTTGGCATATCCTGATAATGCGTTTAAAATCAACGAGTTAGAAGTCGGCGGCGTGTATCAATGGAAGCGACAAGGTGAATTTCACTTGTTCAATCCAGCTACGATTCATCATTTACAAGTGGCTTCGCGCAATAATGATGCGGTTTCCTATCGAAAATATGCTGATTTAATCAATCAACAATCGGAACAAGCGTGTACATTGCGCGGTTTGTTGATGTTTCGGAAACGCATTCCTGTTCCGCTTTCAGAAGTCGAACCGATTGAAGGTATTTTGAAACGGTTTGCAACAGGTGCAATGTCGTTTGGTTCGATTTCGCATGAAGCACATGCAACGTTGGCAATTGCAATGAATCGAATTGGTGGAAAATCTAATTCGGGTGAAGGCGGAGAAGACGAAATTCGATTTGGTCAAAAAGAAAATGGCGATTGGGAACGGTCTGCGATTAAGCAAGTGGCTTCTGGACGATTCGGTGTCACGAGTCATTATTTGGCAAATGCTGATGAATTGCAAATAAAAATGGCTCAGGGCGCGAAACCGGGCGAAGGTGGACAACTTCCAGGACATAAAGTAGATGATTGGATTGGTCGGGTTCGGCATTCAACGCCAGGTGTTGGCTTGATTTCGCCGCCGCCGCACCATGATATTTATTCGATTGAGGATTTGGCGCAATTGATTTTTGATTTAAAAAATGCCAATCGGGCAGCGCGCATCAATGTCAAATTGGTATCGAAAGCAGGAGTTGGCGTGATTGCGTCAGGGGTTGCGAAGGCAAAAGCAGACGCGATTTTGATTGCAGGACACGATGGCGGAACGGGTGCATCCCCGATTTCATCGGTTCGACACGCTGGTTTGCCTTGGGAATTGGGCTTGGCGGAAACGCATCAAACGTTGGTTAAGAACAAGTTACGCGATAGAGTCACCGTTCAAACGGATGGGCAATTGCGGACGGGACGCGATATAGCGATTGCGGCATTGTTGGGCGCGGAAGAATGGGGCGTTGCGACGGCGGCATTGGTGGTAGAAGGTTGTATTATGATGAGAAAATGTCATGTGAATACCTGTCCAGTTGGGATTGCGACGCAAGACCCTGAATTGCGCAAGCGTTTCACAGGCAAACCCGAACATGTGGTGCATTTTTTCAAATTTTTAGCGAATGATTTGCGTGAAATCATGGCATCGCTTGGTTTTAGGACGGTGAATGAAATGATTGGGCAAGTGCAAGTGTTGAAAATCAATAAAAATATTCCCCATTGGAAGTATAAAATGGTGGATTTGAGTCCGATTTTGTACAAAGAACCTGCGGATGAATCGGTGGGTTTATACAAAAAACAGGAGCAAGACCATGGTATTAAAAAAGTATTAGATACAAAACTCATTAAGAATCTTGCGTTTAACATGAGTCAAGGCAAATCTTATTCGGGCGAGTACAAAATTAAAAATACGGATAGAGCGGTGGGCGCGATGCTTTCCAATGAGATTTCTAAACAATATGGCGGCGTAGGTTTGCCAGAGGATACCATTCAAATTCGGTTTAGAGGTTCTGCGGGACAAAGTTTTGGAGCATTTTCGGCGAAAGGCATTAAGTTTACGTTAGAAGGCGAATCCAATGATTATTTTGGCAAAGGGCTTTCTGGCGCAAAATTAATTGTGTCAAAAGACCGAAATGCCCCATTTGATGCGGATAAAAATATTATTATTGGGAATGTTGCGTTGTACGGCGCGACTTCTGGCGAAGTGTATATTAGTGGTATGGCGGGCGAACGATTTGCGGTGCGCAATTCGGGTGCGAAAGCCGTCGTTGAAGGCATTGGCGATCATGGTTGCGAATACATGACGGGTGGTATCGTATTGGTTTTGGGCGAAACGGGACAAAATTTTGCAGCAGGTATGAGTGGCGGCATTGCCTACATTTTCGACCCCAATCGAAGTTTTAAACAAAATTGTAATACGGAAATGATTGATTTTGACCCACTTGAAGCAGCTGATTTAGAAATCGTGCGAACGATGTTGCGCGACCATTTCCGACATACGGCTTCTAAAAAAGCATTGAATGTATTAGAAAATTGGGATACGCAGGTAGCAAATTGGGTCAAAGTGATGCCGAGAGATTATAAAGCAGTGTTGTTGAAACGCCAAATAAAAATGGCA
The DNA here is from genome assembly GCA_039804385.1 of Bacteroidota bacterium. Lineage (GTDB taxonomy): Bacteria > Bacteroidota > Bacteroidia > Chitinophagales > Saprospiraceae > JAAFJT01. Next base: position 3,567 of record JBDLWG010000501.1, on the reverse strand, counting down.
GAAACACCTGCACTGGTTTGATATACCCATTACAAATTTCCCGACTCCTAAGCGTTTTTCGCAATTCAATTTAGATGGAGTATAATCCATCATTTGTAAGGTTGATATTGTTATAAGTAGTTGATTTGAAATAAACTATCAAAACATAAATGTATCGAATTAAGGTCGGTTGCCACCTCGCCGACCTTTTGGATAGGTTCTTTCAGTTGAACTACTTAGAACCCCTTTCCGACAGTTGAACATAACGAAACGATAATTGAGCATAAGAATCTATTTTAATTTTTTTTATGTTTAAGCATCCATCACAGAAGTTGTTTTTTTACCAAATAGTTATCTATCTTTGCAAAAAATAGTTGCCAGTGAAGGTTTATATGTTAGAAGTATTCGAACAATTCCGCCAAGTAACTTTTTACACCCTCCGAGATGAAACTCAAGAGTATTCCGAAACGGATCGTTTTATCGAGCGATTTTCTAATGATGAGCAATATAAAGAGGATTATTATCAAATTGCGACGTTAATAGAAGAGATTGGCGATACACATGGTGCAAAAGATATTTTTTTTTCAAGGCATGAGGCTCATGCAACCGCATTGCCTCCAAATCGGTCATTAGTATTGAATGGTTTAGAAATACTGTTTATGCACAATTCATTGCGATTATACTGCCTAAAAATATCTAAAAATATTGTGATTTTATTTAATGGCGGTGTTAAAACGTCGCTAAAAGTACAAGATAGCCCCGATTTGATGCCTAAATTTAGGAATGCTCAACTTTGGGTTAAAAAAATATTGGAAAACATTCAAGATAAATCAATTATTGTAGATAACAATCGTGCAATACTTACTACGCTTAGTGGCGATACAGAAATAGCATTATTTTGTTAATCGAACCAATACTATCATGCCAAGCAAACTTTTTAGAAAAACATTAGCAGCACGTCCGCCCGAAACCAAAGTTTTTGTCCAAAAATATTTGAATTTTGTGCTGCAGCTCGAAACGGTGCGGACTACAAAAGGGGTGACTCAACAACAATTAGCAGATGTATTACAAATTTCTTTGCAAGATTGGTTGAGTGGCAACTATTCTTTAACGTTTAAAAACATCGCAAAATTAGAAACATTCTTGCAAGCAGAATTAATTACAATTCCGCATGCAGGAGTGCCTGTTGAAAATCAAACGAATATTTTAAAAATCGTACATCGCTGTCATCCTTATCATGTGCCGCCTACACAAGCGGAATCATTGGTTGCGGTTAGCACAATACCAATAACATTTGATTTGGCTATTGCAATGTGAACCCATTAATTACATATGTCTAAACCTGTAATTGCAGATAAGATACACTTAAATCAAGTAGATATTCTTAAAGCGCGGATTGACGAAACGGTAACAGCACGCGCTCATGACGGACGCGATTTTAGTTCAAACCTTGTTTTTCAAATGCGGTTAGTGCTTGAACAGGAAATCGTTTTTATCGACTTGGAGGTGATAGTGGATATGTTGAACGGGCAAACGTCGATAGCGAACAGTGCTTTTAAGTTCTCATTTCATTTCCAGATTGAGCAATTATCTGATTTTATTGAAGTGAATCCAACTGGAAAAACATTTGTTTGCGACCGTAATTTAGCAGGAACGTTAGCAGCTATCTCTTTTTCGACGGTTCGTGGTATCTTACTGACACGCTTTCAAGGCACCATTTTTAAGAATTTTATTTTGCCAATTGTCAATCCTGAAAAATTATTAGCTAATAAATTAACAATATAAATTTTTCAATAAAAAAGTCAGCAAAACATTCAAGATGTTTGCTGACTTTTTAGTTAAAATTCAATTGGATTAAAAACAATACGCTTTGCGCTCAATCATTGCTCCTGCAATTTGACGGCGCATATTTTTCACATTCACCGCAGGATATTTGGTAAACCGTTTCACACCCATCAAAAACGTTTTCAACAAATCGCCTTCTGCAAAACTGGAAATCGCATCGGTTGCAAATTTATGCATCCGCGCCGTTCCGTCTGCAAAAACAACTTTCAAAATCGCCTCATAGACTTCTTGACTCACCTCTTTCTCTATCAACCGCAATTTTTCAACCCGCAACAGCGTTGATTCCATATTAAAAGATTCTATCATCATATCGGCTACATTCATCAAAATCTCTTGTTCTTTTTCCAAATTGATTTTGCCATCCATCTGCATTTTCACGGCTCCGCCTGCAACCATCAAAATAATTTTTTTGAAATCTTTCATCGCCGCTTTTTCCTCGCCGTACAAACCCGTCGGACGCGTCATCGAAGGCATGGAAGTCAATTCTTTTTGCACTGCCCAAGCGGGCGTAACAATATCCAATTGTCCTTTCATCGCTTTTTTCAACAACATATCGACGGTCAACAACCGATTAATTTCATTCGTCCCTTCATAAATCCGATTGATTCGGCTGTCCCGATATGCCCGCGCCGCGCCGTATTCCTCCGAATAACCCAATCCGCCATGCACTTGCACGTTCTCATCCACCACATAATCCAACGCTTCAGAACCTGCAACTTTCAAAATCGAACATTCAATCGCATATTCTTCCGCCGCATCCAAAGTAGCATCTGCGTAACTCTTGCCTTTCGCTCTCAACACTGCAATCCTATCTTGAATCAATTGAGACACACGGTATTGTGAAGATTCCGCAGCGAAATTACGAATAGCCATTTCTGCTAATTTGAATTGAATCGCTCCAAAATTCGCAATCGGTTGTTTGAATTGTTGTCTTTCAACCGCATGTTTCACGGCTGAATCCGCTACGACTTTCGAGCCACCCAAACACAAGGCACCCAATTTGAATCGTCCAATATTCAACACATTGAACGCTATCAAATGACCTTTGCCAATCTCGCCCAACACATTTTCAACAGGCACCTGCACATTTTCAAAGAAAACTTGTCGTGTCGGCGAACTTTTAATCCCTAATTTATCTTCTTCTGCACCTAAAGTCAATCCATCTGCACCGCGAGGAACGATGAAACCTGTAAATTTCGTACCGCCAATTTTAGCAAAAACGATGTAAATATCCGCAAAGGCAGCACTTGAAATCCACATTTTTTGACCATTCAACACATAATGTTTGCCATCTGCCGTCAAATCAGCCCGTGTTTTCGCCGCCAAAGCGTCTGAACCAGAACCCGGCTCCGTCAAACAATAACAGGCTTTCAACGTACCCGCGACCAAAGCAGGCAAATATTGTTGTTTTTGCGCTTCATTTCCATAATACAAAATCGGCAACATCCCAATTCCCGTTTGCACCGCAAAGGAAACGGTGAAACCACCGCCTGGGCCCAAAGCGTCACAAATCAAGGTATTCGTGTTCGTATCCATGCCCGAACCGCCGTATTCTTCGGGAATATGCGTTCCCATCAACCCCAATTCGCCTAATTTTTCCAATAAAGCGACATTGTGATTGCCTTTTTGTTTTTCGAGGTCATTGCGAATCGGGTCAATCTCGTTGCGCACGAAATCTTGAACCGTTTGCTTGACCATCAATTGTTCTTCGGTCAATTGTTCAGGGATGAAAGTTTCGGCTGC
>JBDLWG010000500.1:0-11276 GCA_039804385.1 Bacteroidota bacterium | reverse complement strand
AACCTGTGGATGGTTTTTTACAAACAAGTTGTATGATTGTGATGGATGCGCACACGATTGGCGTATGTGGCGTTTCGTTTGCTTGGGGACAGCGGCAACCGCAGGTTTGGTACGCGCTTTACACGCCGCAATTACAGCTGATTGCACAACAAAAAATCGTTTTGCCTCCAAAATACGAACCTCATCGGGCGATTATTACTCCAAATCAACAACTCATTATTACAGGTATGGAAAATAAAGATACATTAGTCTGTAAAGACGAAAAAGATACGTATTGTAAAAAAATGTTTTTAAGGAGTTGTAACTTTTTGGGGATACCGCTTTGGGAAGTGCCTTTTGACCAATCCTATCAACCCACTTTTTTAAAACAAAATGCAAATGGGGCGATTCTGATAACTTATTCAGGTGGAAAAAAGGGACAAAAGGGTTTTACAGGTAATTTTATGAAGGTTTCGGCACAAGGAAAAGTGTTGCACGATATTCATTACATCACTCAAAATGGCGAAAATACACATAATCATTTCCAAGATGTTTTGGAAACACATGATAATGGATTTTTATTGGTTGGCAACAGTAATAACCTCAATCGCCCTTTGCGCAATTATAGTTGTTTTGGGCTAAACGATTTTCTGGTGGTTAAATTAGACGGGCAAGGCAAAAAACAGTGGGAGCAAGAATGGGGCGGTAGCGAAGGCGATCATGCGCAGTTCATTGTCAAAACCATTGATAACCAATATATTGTGATTGGAAATACGCGTTCAAACAATTGGGATGTAATCGATTCGCCGATAGATGAGACGAAAAAAATGCGTTTAATTGGTTGTATTTGGTGCATTGGCATTTCGGATGAATAATCAATCGAATCATTTATGCATAAACAGAAAAGTCGCAGGTATGGAGCCTACGACTTTTTGTTTTATTTCCAAAGCGTCGCATCTATAAAATGGCATAATTTGTCCATCGACCGTTGCAAAACAATTTGTTTTTCTTCCTCGAATGCCAAACCATTTTCTTTGATTTTTACAGGGTACACTTCCGTCAAATCTTTGGTCAAGGTTTGCACTTTGCCAGTCCGTTTATCCGTGATGCTTACAAAAAGTTGCATCACAGCATGCGGTGTTTCGCTCGTTTCGCCGATATTTGCCCCTAATTTGACTGTATTAGGAGCCGTTATCACTTGATTTTGAACCTTATTGGGTGCATTATTGCGAAAACGCTCCAGTAAAACAGGGCGTTCTGTCACCCCAAAATCTTGAATTTTGACGCGCACCGTCACCACATCTTGATAAGGTTCTTTAAAAAATGCGTCTTTATCGCGCACCCGCACCCAAGCGCGTGGATACGATTTCACCAAATGTTCATAAAAAGTCCTATCCAATTGTCGAATTTCGGCAGTCGTAGCACTTGGGCGTGTATCAAAAGTGATTAAATCAACTTTCGTACGGCCTAAAAAATGGCGGCGCGGCGTTGCTTGCGTGTTGCCCGAAGTCATCGTATAATTACAACTTTGAATCGTCAAAAGGCAGATGAGGGTTGTTGCCCAATAATAGGTTTGCTTTTTCATTGAATACTATTTTTGATCTTAGTACATGACAAAAAAGGAAAAGAGGGTGATGGATGTACGGATTTCACGGATTTTCACGCGATTTGCACGGATTTTGCCCCCTTTACACGCCCAATCCGTGCAAATCGCGTGCAAATCCGTGAAATCCGTACATCCATCACCCCCAATTCCCTTTTTGTCATGTACTGAGATTTTTGATGTATCTTTAAAGACAATCAAAATAGTAATTAGTTGATAATCAAGCAGTTACTTTAACGTTTTGTTGATTGGTATAAAAAATATACGTTTTATGATTTTGTTTAAAATGCTGATTCACAACTTTATCCACATCGTAAAGCATCGTGATACTAAATGATGTTAAAAACATTAACGTTAAAAATTTTTCAAAACTTGTACAATATCCGCACCCGCAGGATGCAATACCGCTTGAATCCCAACCGATTGTGCCGCTTTGATATTCACCAACATATCATCAAAAAACATGGTTTCAGATGGTTTTAATTGGGCATCCTTTAAAACAAAATCATAAATCGCCCGATCGGGCTTTCGCATCCCAATCAAATGCGAATAGTAAGGACGATGAAAAAAACGGTCTTCAAAATTTTCAATTCCGTAAATGGTTTTAAGATAACCATGTACATAATACAGATGAGAATTATTCGTATTACTCAATAAAAAAACTTGATATTTTTGTTTCAACCGTTCCAACATTTCCAAGCGTTCCAATGGAATATCCAACAGCATTGCATTCCAAGCATCACGCAGTTGTCCAATCCCAACAGGCATATCCGCAACCGCCCGCAACTGATGCAAAAACTCGGTTTCGCTGGATTGCCCAATTTCATATTCGATGAAAACATCTTTATCAAAAAGGCGTTTCAAAGCGGCTTCATAATCCGTTCCGAGATAATGGCGCAACTGGGCAAAAGTGCGTTCCATATCTAAATCAATAATAACATTGCCTAAATCGAAGATTAAATTTTTAATTTTGCTCATTTTCAACCAATTTTGCCGCAAAATACGCGAATTATGGACTCAAATCCTATATAAATAGCGAAAAAATGCGCCTATTGACGACTTGTGGGTTCAAATTTGCGTCATTGTCGTCATTTGTCGATAAATCACATAACCAACTATGTCCATTTTAAAAAAATTGGCGGGACAAACCGCCGTTTACGGACTGAGCAGCATACTCGGTCGTTTTTTAAACTATTTGTTAGTTCCCCTTTACACAGGTATTTTCCAACCAGGCGAATATGGGGTGAGTGCTTGGTTTTACGCATTTGCCTCTTTTGGCGGCGTTTTATTCACGTATGGCATGGAAACCGCTTTTTTCCGATACGTCCAAAAAAATGATAATCCAGAAAAAGTAGCATCGACTGCGATGATTTCGCTCACGGTTTCGGCACTTGTGATGGGCGGATTGATATTTTTATGCGCCACACCACTCGCCAATTGGAGTCAAAATGTGGGTCGAGAAACGTATTTTCGATATTTTGCGTTGATTTTAGCGGCGGATGCGGCTTGTACGATTCCTTTTGCATGGTTGCGCCAACAAAATAATGCCTTGCGTTTTGCAAGCATTCGATTATTGAGTATTGGGATTAATATTGGATTAAATTTATTTTTCTATTTACTTTGTCCTTATTTGTTAAATCATGGACATCAATGGGTTGCTCATTTTTATGATAGAGAATTGGGTATTGGATATATGTTTATTGCCAATGCGTTATCAAGCGTTTTGATAATCCCTTTTTTTGTTAAAGAGTTTGAATTAATGAAAAATGGGTTTGACCCTGCCCTTTGGAAACAAATGTTTTATTACGCTTTGCCGTTAATTTTCATGGGTTTTGCGGGTATGATTAACGAAACCCTTGACCGAATGTTACTTAAACATTTGATTCCCAATCAATTAGAGGCAGAAATTCAAACAGGCATTTATTCTGCCAATTACAAATTATCCATTTTAATCACCTTATTTATTCAAGCCTTTCGGATGGGCGCGGAACCTTTTTTCTTCGCCAAAGCCAAAGACGCAGATGCCCGAGAAACCTACGCCCGAGTCATGCAATTTTTCGTATTTGTTTGTTTGACCATGTTTTTAGTCGTAATGATGTATTTAGATATTTTCAAATATATGATTCGCAAAAAAGCGTATTGGGATGGTTTGAATGTCGTGCCAATCTTATTAGGCGCGAATATCTGTTTGGGTGTTTATTACAATCTTTCGGTTTGGTATAAATTGACTGATAAAACGCGAATGGGAGCATTGGTTTCTTTGATTGGCGTTGTGATTACCTTGATTTTGAATTGGTTATGGATTCCAACAATGGGTTATGTTGGCTCTGCTTGGGCAACCTTGATTTGCTATTTTGCGATGGCGGCAATCAGTTATTGGTTAGGTCGCTCGTATTATCCTGTGCCGTATCCATTACAAAAAATTGGAATTTATACGTTGATGACATTAGGCATTTATGTATTGAGCAATTGGCTCCATCCTGCGATAAGTTCACCGTTTACATGGCATAAAGCATTGACTAACACTGGTTTATTATTGGGCTACCTGTTTTTGGTTTATAAAATGGAAGAAAAAGATATAAAACAATTAGTGAGTTGATGGCAGCAATATACATCTCCTAATCGATTTGTGAAATAAACTTGCGTCAAGTTTCAAACTTGACGCAAGTTATGCTTGAATGGATTTACAAATCATTTAGGAAATGTATATTTCAACTATCGTATTATCAAATCTCCATATTTCACATTTGCCCGAATAATGCTTTTGGGGTTTGCCGCGCCTGCCGATTTGCCTTGAATCGTGCGCAATTTACCATTGGATTTACTAACATTTTGTTGGAAATTAGCTGGTTTTTGAATATCTGCATATGCGCCAGACGCATCCAATTGATATTGCGCACCTTCCTCAATGCCCACTGCAAAATCCGTATAATTGCCTTTCAAATACACTTCTCCAAAATGGCGCAGCAGTTTTTCAATCTTCACAGTACCATACATGGTCGAAAAATCGGCATCATTATCAAGCCGCGCCACTCGAAAATTGGTATAATGACTCTCTACCGTCAAATGATTGACTTGATTAATATTAAAATCACCATATCGAGTCTCCAAATTTAAAGTCGTTGCTTTGCCTACAACGCAATCATCATAAGTCGAATTTAAACTAATATGATGCACATTTTGCAATTTTAATTTTGAAAATTTACTTTTTATCGCAACATCATTTGCATTATCAACCCGAAACGTACCATAACCAATGTTTCCACTCAATGTAGCACATTTCGTAATGATGCCCGTACCATAACCCAAAGTAATGGTTGCTTCGGTTGCACCATCCAATTTAAAATTGCCATATTTTTGGTCTATTGACACGGAACTGCCCGTAGGCGCGACGGCTGTATTGCCATACTTATTACTAATATTTAATTTTGTTCCAACAGGCATAACTACTTCATAATCAATGGAATAGTCCGAATTGCCGCAGCCCGATTGTTCGTCCCACCATTTCCGACTACAATCCGAAGCATCTATAACTGTCTCTGTTTTGAGACTTTTTGCATCTTGAGAAAATTTAATTTGAATACGGTCAAACACTTCATTTGCCTTGAGCTGTTGCTGCGCATGAACGGTCACGGTTACATTGACACGCACTTCCTTATTATTGCCGCCCGTCGAAACATTAATTTTGCCATATTTATTATGCAGCAAAACCGTTTCATTGGCATTCATATTAAATGTTTTTGTAAAAACACGCGTAAAATCTTGCAATTCGCCCCCTTGAAACACCGAATCTTGGCGTACAGGATTCGATTTTTCGGTCACTGCATGCAACCGTGCTATCGGTGCGGGTGGTGCAGTGGGTACGGAAGAAGTTGGTGGAAAAGGTGGAAAACACGCCATACTTTCTGCTGAAAGCATGGTTGGAGCATTTTCTGCCTCCAATTGAGTCCCTTTTTCAGCATTTGCCAGATTGGTTGACAAAAGTAAAGTGAGATATAAAATTTTGTTAAAAATGCTACAAACGTTCATTTTGCCTTCTATTAGATTGTTCTTCCGCATTTTGTTCGGAATATTCTAAGACACGTTCCAAAATGCTCAATTTATGGTGATAATTTTCCATCAAAGTCTTCAAAATTTCCTCCCGACTGCTGCGCGGCGCGATTTCCAATTCTCGACGCAGTTCCAATTGTACCTCATCCAACTGTTTCAAATCTGCCATCACAGATGGGTCAGGGTTTTTGGCTTCTAACTCAGCAACTTTTACATTTATTTTTTCATCATAAAATGCTTTTGCTTTCTGCAAATCATCTGTAATTTCCACTTCAGAATGCGTTTCCACAAGCGGCATCGTTTGACTATCGCGCATCCACCAACCCGCACCTGTACTCATGCCAATCAACAAAACAGCCGCAGCTGCTGCCCGATACCATTTCAAATGTGTCGTTCTGTGCAATGCGATAAGCCGATTTGGAAGGGCGTTTTCCTCCAAATTGTTTTGAATTTTATCCCACAAGCCCTTTGGAACAAGTTCTGTATCCAACTCTTTTCGATGTTGCGCAAGCCAATCTTCTATCTGGTCTGACATTTTAGATGATTTAAATATAAAATAAAAATAATATTTTTAAGAATTTTTCTTCAAGATTCAAACATCTTGTATCAAATGACGCGGCGATTTCAAGACATCTCTCAATTTTGCTTTGGCACGACTGTATTGCGATTTGCTGGTAGCTTCCGATATATTCAAAATATTTGCAATTTCTTCATGGTCATAACCCTCTATCGCGTACAACGAGAACACGACTCGATACCCTTCAGGCAGTTGCGCAATCGCCGTTTGCATCGCCGCCACATTTAAAGTCGAGGCAGGCAAGTGCGTTTCTTCCACAATCGGAGACGGGTGAATGCGGTCATCCAACGATTCAAAAAATAAGCGTCTTTTTTTCAATTCATTGATGCAATGATTGACCACAATTCGTTTTATCCAAGCGCCAATCGTCGATTCAAACCGAAACGAATCGATTTTCCGAAACACATCTGCAAACGCATTTTGCAAAGCATCTTCTGCGGTCTCCGCGCTATTCGTCATGCGGAAACAAACGTTGTACATCGCTCGTGCGTAGAGCCGATACAACTCAAATTGCGCCTTCCGGTCAGCTCGCTGACAAGCGCGGACAATATCATCATGCCGATTGACTCGCTCCAAAATGTATTTTACTCGAATAGAATGATTATAAAATAGAAACCCTTTTTCGGTAAAGGTTGCGTAATCTATCTGTGTTTTTGAATTTTTTTAGAACAAATCATGCAAATATTAGACGAAATGAGCTATTTTTACACCCACAAACGATAAAGGTTGGGTAAACTGTAACTTGGATTTTTAAAACACATAGTTCACATAGGGAGCAATAGGACACATAGAGGCAATCTTTTAGAGATGCCTTCGATTTAATCCATTGGTTTAGGAGTTTGACATCTCAAAATAAACGAATCTATAAATAATGGTTTCTATGTGTCCTATGCCTCCCTATGTGAATTATGTGTTTTAAAAAATCGCTATCAAAATTTTACAATGATTTAAAATATTAAAATAATATGTCTCGAAATGGTTATTTATTAATCGTTGTATTTGTGATACTTACAACTGTATTTGCGATTTGGAATCATTTAAATCCACATTTCGATTGGCAGGAGCGATATCAAGACAGTAATAAAGAGCCTTATAGCACTTTCGTTATAACGGAATTATTGAAGCGTTCTTATCCGAATCAACGCTTTGAAGTGTTGTCGAAACGCATTCATCAAGCCTTAAAAGATTCGGCACAAACGGATGCAAATTACGTTTTTGTGGGGCAAGCGGTGTATGCCGATAGCGCGGATGTTGCGCAATGGTTGCGATTTGTGGCGCAGGGCAATACCGTTTTTTTGGCGGCGAATGTCTTACCTCAAGAATTGTTTGAAAAAATCGACCCCGAAAATTGTGATACTACTTTTCAACTGCCTTTAAATCCTTGGAATCTGTTTGAGCAGAAAGGATTGTATCAAGACAGTTTAGTACATGTGAATTTATCACATCCACAATTACATGAAAATAAAGCGATTACGTATAAATATGTTGTTGAAAACAAACCCAAATCGACTCAATGGCGTTATCTTGATTCGATAACCTCCCAATGTAAAACCCGTCATTTGACCGCACTTGGCACGTTTCAAAACAAATATGTCAATTTTGCTAAAATCAAATATGGTAAGGGCAATTTTTATTTTCATAATAATCCAATTCTTTTTACCAATTATTTCTTATTGGATAGCAATCATTTACGTTATACTTCCAAAGTTTTCGGACATTTGACGCAGGGTACGATTTATTGGGACCCGATAAGTCGCCTTCCTGATGCGGCGGGTCAGAAAATGAATGATTGGTTTGGCAAACATCGACAATTTGATAAAAATAGTCCGTTGCAATACATTTTGTCGCAACCTCCTTTGGCTTGGGCATGGTATCTTTTTTTAGCAGGAATTTTTTTGTATATGATTTTTGCTGCGAAACGAATCCAACGATTGATACCTGTTTTGCCACTTAAAACGAATGATTCGTTGGCATTTATTAAAACGGTTGGACGTTTATATTTTGTACAAAATGATTCTGTGAAATTATGTTCGGAAATGCTCCGATATTTTCAAATTTTTGTTCGGGAAAAATATCGTATTTCAGAACAATTGTTTGTAAAAAATGCACCTGCACAAGCCGCTTTGATTGCCAAATCAGGCGTTGATGCGCAAATTGTGCAAACGATTCTTGGATTTGAACGTCGAGTTGACAATCGAAATATCATTGAAAGTGATGCCGTAGAATTATATGGCTTATTAAAAATATTTTATAAAAATTGCAAGTGAGCAAAAAGTTTTAAATAGATGGAATCTAATACAATGGGCGATGCTTGGGGACAAAACCGATTGGATGTGAGCATGATTGCCGACCTGAATTTTAAAGTCAAAACGGAACTTTCCAAAGTGATTATTGGTCAGGAAAGGTTGCCCGAATTGCTGTTGACAGCCTTGTTGTGTGACGGGCATGTCTTGTTAGAAGGCGTACCAGGAATTGCTAAAACGTTGATTGCCAAATTGTTAGCTAAAACGATTGATGCCGATTTTAGTCGCATTCAATTTACGCCAGATTTGATGCCAACCGATGTGGTGGGAACGATTGTTTTAAATATGCAAACGGCTTCTTTCCATTTCAATGCGGGTCCCATTTTTTCAAATTTAGTGTTGATTGACGAAATCAATCGCGCTCCTGCGAAGACGCAATCCGCCCTTTTTGAAGTCATGGAGGAAAAGCAAGTCACAGTGGATGGGAAAACGTATCCGATGGAATTTCCATTTTTCGTGGTGGCAACTCAAAATCCAATTGAGCAAGAAGGCACTTACAAGTTACCCGAAGCGCAATTAGACCGTTTTTTGTTTAAACTCATCTTAGAATATCCATCCGAATCGGAAGAACAACAGATTTTGCGTCGTTTTAAAAATGATTTTAAACAAGTTGTTAAAGAAACGGTGCATAAAGTCGTTACCAAATCGGAATTGCGAGCCGCCCAAGCGTTGGTAGAGCAAGTTCGCATTTCAAACGAATTATTGGATTATATCGCTTCGATTGTTTGCAAAACGCGAAATCATGGCGATTTGTACTTGGGCGCGTCTCCGAGAGCGTCGCTTTCGATGTTAAAAACGGCAAAAGCGACGGCTGCTTTGCGCGGACGCGATTTTGTGATTCCAGATGATATACAATTTGTGTCTTATCCTGTTTTGAATCATCGGATTATCCTCACGCCTGAACGCGAAATGGAAGGTTACACGACCCGCGAAGTGATACAAGATATTATAAAAACAATAGAAGTACCGCGTTAAACAACGATGTTAAACAACCAATCTCCTTACGACTCATGAAAAATTGGCAAATCAAATTATCATTATTCATCAATTATTTCGTATTCGCCATTTTGTTGAATAGCGTTGGCACCGTCATCCTGCAAGTGCAGCGACAATATGGCGTTTCGCAATCGGCGGCAAGCATTTTAGAAGGTTTTAAAGATTTAAGCATCGCCTTTTTTTCGTTTTTGCTCGGCGCGTACTTGGTACGCATCGGTTACAAACGCGCTATGTTACTCGCTTTAGCCGCCGTAACTGCGATTTGTTTGGCAATGCCGTTATCTGGAGGCAGTTTTTGGATGACCAAATTGCTTTTTGCGGTCACAGGATTCAGTTTTGCCTTGATAAAAATGTCGGTTTATGCCACTATTGGCTTGGTAACGACCGATTCCAAAGAACATGCAGGTTTGATGAATTTCATTGAATCCTTTTTCATGGTAGGGATTTTGACAGGTTATTTCATTTTCGCCGCCTTCGTTTCCAACGATGAAACCGTGCAAAATGCCCAATGGTTGAACGTGTATTATGTGTTAGCAGTGCTTTCGGCACTTGCATTTGTCTTGTTATGGTCTGCACCATTGGATGAATCCGCGATTACGCCTGTTGAAAATAAGCCATTGATAGAGGATTTTACTGCAATGTTTCGATTAGCGGCGCGTCCTTTGGTTTTGACCTTTGTATTTTCTGCTTTTTTATATGTTTTAATTGAACAAAGTATCATGTCTTGGTTGCCAACTTTTAACAACCAAATTCTAAAATTACCCGCAGCATTGAGCATTCAAATGGCGAGTATTTTGGCAGGTTCAACGGCGTTAGGGCGATTTTTGGCGGGTTTCGTGATGCAGCGATTCAATTGGTTGACTGTTTTGAGCGTTTGTTTGGTGTCGGCGGCGGGCTTGGTTTTATTGGCGATTCCATTGGCACAAAATGTTTTATCTACGAATGTTCAAACTTGGGCAGATGCACCGCTTGCAGCATGGATTTTTCCATTGATAGGATTATTACTTGCGCCCATTTATCCTGCGATTAACTCCTTGATTTTAAGCAAATTACCCATTCAAGAACATGCTACTATGGCAGGTTTGAGTGTTGTTTTTTCGGCATTAGGTGGAACGACAGGTTCCATCATTACAGGTAAATTATTTGAAAAATTTGGTGGACAAGTTGCTTTTTATGGTTCGCTTGCGCCGATTCTTGGGTTGATAATCTGTTTATTTTTCTTCAATCGATTTAGCCAAAAATAATTCATTTTTTAAAAAATTAATTCCAAAAATGACTTTTATAACAAACTTAATAACGAACTCTTTTCGAGACCGTTCTCAATTTTTATCATTCACCTACTTGTTTATCACCAGCATTTTTGGTTGTTTAATGATATTATTTAGAATGCAATTAATTGATTTTCAATGGAGTAGCTTGAAAACAGTTCAAGATTTAAAAACATTTCGCACAACAGATTATACGTTTTTCTTCTTAGTTTGGAATCTATTTTTAGCATGGATACCGTATTGGTGCGCTATCGCGTTAAACCGAATGGCGCGGGACAAAACCAATTTTTCTTACATCGGTGCGGGCATTTTAGGCTTATTTTGGCTTTTATTTTTTCCAAACGCACCCTACATCGTAACAGATTTATTACATTTGAAATATCGCGCACCTGTACCGCTTTGGTACGACGTAATGATGATGATGACTTTTGCATGGACAGGTTTAATGTTGGGCTATGCCTCCCTTTTTGAAATACAATATTTTTTAGAACGGCGTTTTT
>JBDLWG010000499.1:0-5001 GCA_039804385.1 Bacteroidota bacterium | reverse complement strand
CCGCCGAAAAGAGGGAGATGGGGACGTGTGTGTTTTGTTTTTTTGAATGAGGCAAAGCCCCATTCAAAAAAACAAAACACACACGCCCCCAGAAAGTCTTTTTTCTGCCTAAAACGGTATTACCGCGCAACTTAGGTTAATTATGTTTAAAACTAAAATTACGAGTGAATAGAGGTACGTTTTTTTGAATTTTTATTAAAAAAATCCGTACATCCATTTATAAAAAAAATGTATTTTTATTTTGGTAAAGTAAAACAAAAAGTGGAACCATATCCATCTTCGGATTCGACCCAAATGCGCCCGCCCAATCGTTGCACGATTTTCTGACAAATGGCTAACCCAATTCCCGTTCCTTCATATTTTTGACGCGTATGCAGGCGTTGAAAAATCACGAAAATCCTGTCTCGATGTTCGGGTTGAATGCCAATTCCGTTATCTTGAACGCGAATTAAATATTCATCATCCTGCAATTCCGCCGAAATCAGCACCACAGGCGCGAAGGCTTCGCGTCGAAATTTAATCGCATTTCCAATCAAATTCTGAAATAATTGTATAAGTAATGACGACACACTCAACAAAGTAGGTAATTTATCAGCCTCCACATGCGCCTCTGTTTCTTGGATTTTAACATGCAAGTTCTGACAAGCCAATTGTACCACATTGTTCAACTTCACCGATTCGCGTTCAATCTCCGCTTTGCCAATCGTCGCGTATTGCAATAGCGCGTCGAGCAAACTATTCATCCGCGTCACGCCTTCATTGATGTATTGAAAATAAATCTTATTATTATCATCCATCTTTGCTTTGAATTGATTGTGAATGATTTGTGTAAAACTGCCAATCATTCGCAAAGGCTCTTTCAAATCATGGGACGTAATATAGGCAAATTGCCGCAATTCCTCATTGGCTTGTTGCAACTCCTCATTTTGCTTGGCAATTTGCTTACTTTGCTCCAATAATTGCCCTTGATACCGATTTTCTTTGGTCAATTCCTCA
This sequence comes from Bacteroidota bacterium, assembly GCA_039804385.1. Classification (GTDB taxonomy): domain Bacteria; phylum Bacteroidota; class Bacteroidia; order Chitinophagales; family Saprospiraceae; genus JAAFJT01. The sequence continues at coordinate 4,005 of JBDLWG010000499.1, read as the reverse complement.
ATACGGCGGCGTTTATCGCGCAATGAATACTTGATTTCAAGGTCAATCATCTGTCGATTTCGTTGTGTTTTGGCAATTTCGTCGCGCAATTGCGAGACGATTGCTTGACAACGCAATGCACGCCGATAATCTTTTTCTTTTTTCAAAATGTCAGACAACAATTTCAACCCGCGCAACTCCGAAATCACATCCCGCATGCGCCGCGCTACCGCAATTCCTTGTAACGCAAATCGGTAGGCTGTCGTCGTATTGCCAAATAAAAGTTGCAAATGTGCCGAATTGAGCAAATTAATCTGCTTTCCATTGACCATTCGACCCAATTCATTCATCAAATCCGCTGATTTTTTACCTGTATCGAAGGCTTTATCCGCATCGCCCATTGCCAAATAATTGCGCCCCATCTGTGCGAGTGCATAGGCGGTCATCTGCCGATTACCCGCCACTTGCGCCAACCGCAAACACTCCTCAAAATACGCCAACGATAGAGGCAAATCCTCCATCATAAAATAAATATTTCCAATATTATTATTGATAGCCATCAAGCGACTATCGCTCAAAATATCCCGATAATCGGTCAAAACCATGCGATATTTCTCCAAAGCCTGCTCATAATTGTACAATTGCGCGTAAATCGTACCAATATTGATGGTACAATTGGCACTATTGTACCGAAAACCAATGCGCCGACTTTTCTCATCGGACTCCAAAAAAAACTGCATTGATGGCAAATATTCCGAATTGAAACTATGCACAATCGCCAAATTACACAATGCCGTCACCTCATATTCGATTGCCCCAATCCGCCGACTGATTTCCAACATGGGTTGACTATACTCCGCAATTTTAGCATATTCTTGTCTTTTTAAATGTAAATGCGCCAATTGGCGATACAATTCTAATAAATTTGCGTCTGAAGACCATTGCGGATGCTTTTTGAGGAGTTCCCCTGCGGCGCGAACCGTTCCTAAGGCTTTTTGAAAGTCATTTTTAGATTCCCAAACGTAACTAATGCCTATCAAGGCACGAAAGGCAATGGGCTTTTTTTCCGATGTTGCTTGAAATAAGGTTTCAAAATGTGCCAAAGCGGTATCATCCGATTGCAAGTACAACCATACATAACCTTGTTCGAGTTGCACCAACTGACAAAAATCTAACTGAGTCGCACCCAATTCTAATGCATCGCGCAGGTGCGTTAAGGCATCTTCCAACAAACCCCGATTGCCTTGATACCGCCCCGCGACGTGTAAAATGCTGCCTTTCAAAAACAAACCAATCGCTTTTTCAGTATCTGAAAAGGCTTGTTGAAGTCCTAATTCAGTGATTTTCAATGCTTTTTTGAGAGAACGTTGCAATAAAAGGGTTTCAACTTCTTGCCAGATTTCGGAGGTAGGATAAGATGAATGCAATTGCGTCATATAAGAACAATGTATGGATGATAAGAACAATGATGCCTGATTTTTGGGTAAACCCAAGTGAAATCATTCAGAATGTATTTGAAAATTGAAAATTTTATACCTTTGTTTCGATTTTTTTCAAAATCAACCGCAAATATCCTAACAATTTTTGGGACATTCAATCGCATTATCATAATAATTTCAAAAAAAACAACCATGATTCAAAGAATTCAATCTGTATTTCTATTGTTAAGCTCTATTTTCAACTTTTCGTTGTTTTTAAAACCTGTCTATTTCGCCTCTCGCGTGTCCGAAATGGACGCAGGTGCGACTTCCAATCCCATTTGGGCAGATGGCAAATTGAATGTACACGATTCAATGATATTGATAATTTTTTCAATATTAGCAGGTGTTTCTGCTTTTGCAGCGATTTTTTTATACAAAAATCGCGCCTTGCAACAAAAAGTGGCGTATTTAAGTGCCGTCGATGCAGTCGTGACGGCAACCATGGCAATATTAATGTTGTCGCGATATCGGGAAGGCAATCTTTCGGGCTGGGCTTGGGCAGCCGATGCACTGGCGATTGTAAGTGCATTGTTGGCAGCACGCTACATCCGCAAGGATGAACAATTGGTGCGTTCATCGGATAGATTGCGATAATGAGCATACAGCCTTTGGAGGGCTTGCAATCTTCCAAAGGCTTGGTAATCAATGTATTAGAATATTTTATCAAATTATTTTGTCCAATAATTTGGAATCTGATAAACATTAATTCAACGCTTGAATTTCTTTCCTAAGTTGCGTAACAAAAACCTCAGACAATTGGAAATCTGCTTGATAGCATCTTGACTTTGGGCAAGTGCTTCCTCCTTGCCTTCTTTTCTGCCTTGTTTTAAACATCGTTTTAACTTTAGTTGCCATATTTTCTTCTGTTGATTTTAAAGCGATGTTAATAATTGGGGTTTCGGTCATTTTAGAACGACGCTGAACATATGTTGCCTTGTAAAATATAAGTTACATTTTAACCAACTTTGTGGAAAAAAGCTGTTTTCCTGTCGTCTCACGAATGTGCATCAAATAGGTGCCATTACTAAAATCTGCCATTTGAATTAAATTTATACCATTGCTAATCAATTGCGAATCAATAAGTTGCCCATTGATCGCAAAAATATGATACGTTAAAGTCGCTGATGAATGCTCCACTTCAATCCAAAGTTGATTCGTAAATGGATTCGGATAAACTTTAATATTAGGATGTTCTTGTGTGATGGAAATCGTACTAATGGGACTATATTCAACCGCGCCAATATCAATTGCATTCCCAACAATTCTTGGATTTCCAAATACATCTTTATCGCCAATGAACGCAGCAATATTATTCACAAAGCCTTTATCGATTTCAGGACTATTGGAACGCAAACGCCAATCGGCATTGTAACCTAATTCAGTTATACCCGCCGTTTGAGTCGGTCGGACAAATAAAGTGGTAGAGTCAATATTACCCCGCCCACTAAGATTAATAGGATTGCCGATATTATTATGATATACTCTGGGCCAGCCATTTAAACGAGCATCTACGTTTTCGGGGTCTCTCGGATCAAATACAGGTACATTGCCCCGAATAATATTATTATATAAGGTCAGATTAGGAGCAAAGGACATTACACCCGCTTCTATATTATTACAAATTGTGTTATTAGCGTAGATACCTTCTCCTACTTGAGTAGCATTATGTATGCCATATTCGGAATTGTTTACAATAATATTGTTAATAATTTTTATATAATTAGCACTTTCATAAATCGCTCCGCCATAACTACTATTATTACTCACTAAATTGTTTGAAATCATGGGTGCTTGAGATACTGAAGACACATAAATGCCGCCGCCTGCCCCAATCCCTACAGCCCATGGAGGTCTAATTATAATTCCAATAGCACTATTATTAATGATAATATTTTGATGAATTAATGGAGCAGAATTTTCTAAACAAGTAATTCCTCCTCCTTGCCAGGGTGTTTTATTATGATGAATAAGGTTTTTTATAATTTTAGGACTTGAATTTTGATGAATATAAATTCCAGCACCACTATAGGCAGCATAATTATTATTAATTTCACAATTTTCAATCGTAAGTTTGGAATAATTGTCAATCATAATAGCTCCACCCGATTGTTCTTTTTTGGTTTGTCCAATGGCTTTGCCATAAGAAATTTTGCAATATTTTAAAATAGAAGAATCATTATTCGTTTGAATATTTTCAAAATGAATACCATTCCAGCCACCACGTATTGAAGAGGTATCACTAAAATCCGTTGTGTCTTGAATCGTGAAAGTAATGAAACGATTCGGAGTGCCAATAGCTAACAGTCGCCCTTTGACATCTATTTTATAGTAACCATGAGCAATTACTTTTGTATTGGGTGCTATCGTTAATAAGATTCCATTATTGATAGTTAAATCACCTGATAAAAAAACAGTATCTGTTATCCAGTGTGTATCAATACTTAGTAAACCAGAAGTAGTGATGGAATTTTGAGCATTGGCTAGATAATGTGTTGCAATAACTGCAAGAATTAAAAAGGGTTTTATCATATTTGATTAGATTTAA
>JBDLWG010000498.1:0-6521 GCA_039804385.1 Bacteroidota bacterium | reverse complement strand
CCCAAAACAATGTTATTGTTCCATTTAAATATAATAATTTAAATACGTATGATGGTAAAACCTATACCGTTTGGTTGGATAACAAACAGGGTGTCATCACGAAATCGGGGCAAGAAATCGTCCCACCGATTTATGACGCAATCTATCCGATGGGCAACACGATGATGGTTGTAAAGAACCAAAAATGCGGTTTATTGGATAGTCTTGGTAAAATACTCTTGCCTTGCATATATGATGGAACGTTTGCGTTCAACAAAGGATTATCAGCTATTCTTCACAACAAAAAGTATGGTTTTGTCAATGCAAAAGGTGAAATCGTACTTCCATTTCGCTATGACAAAGCAAAGCCTTTTAAAGATGGTCGTGCTTGGGTCGAATTGGGGCAAAACCATTTTCAGATTGATACCTTAGGACATTATGCAGGTGAACCGAATCAACACTATTTTACCATGTACGACGGTGAATTATGGCGATTGGAGGATAAAACAGGTAAAGTAATATTGCCTGCGGACACACAACGAATTTATATTATCAATGATCGTTTTGCACTGGTCATCAAAAACAACTTAAATGGGTTGTTTGATATTAAAAAACAGCAATTGGTTTTGCCCTGCGCTTATTCGAGGATTGAGTTACGACAAGATGATAGCGGCAAAAAAGAGTTTTTTTCGATGACTCAAAATCATTTATTAGGTTTGGCAAATGCCGAAGGCAAGCAAATTGCGCCTTGTGAATATGATGCATACAGCCCCTTCTCCATCAAGATAGAGTCAACCAATGATTTAGTTCAAATTTGTAAAAAAGAAAAGTTTGGTTGCCTTAATTTTCGGACGGGTCAAATCGTGATTCCGTGTATCTATGATAGAGCCTTTTCATGGGTCAAGGGTCAATCAATTGCTCAGATAAAGGGTAAAATGGGTATTATAGACTCAACAGGACGCATTTTGTTACCGCTTGAATACCATTTTCCATATGATGAATTATCGTATTCGGAAGGGCTTGCACCCGTGTCTAAGGATGATAAATTGGGTTTCATCAATACGGATTTGAAGGTCGTGATTCCATTTGAATATGATCCAAATGATGATAGTTCTTTTCAAAACGGTCTTGCGCCTGTTTCCAAAGCGGATTCCTTTGGCTTTATCAATCGTCAGAATCAAGTAATCGTGCCGTTGCAATATATTCAGGCACACGGTATGGATAGCATCGGGTCGAAACGCGCTTGTATTCATACCGATACACATACACAATTTATAGATAGTTTGGGTCAACCTTTGACGGCTTGGATTCAAGGAGATGCAAGTCCGTATCGAAATCAAGTTAGTATTTTAGCGATTGCGAAGGATACGCAAGTACTTATCAATTTGCAAGGTATCCCGATTTCTAAAAAATATCGCCATATTGGGTTCCTCAATGATAGTGTTTTGCGCGTTGAAAATGGGAAATTGGGTTTAATAAATATTCATGGTACGGAACTCGTTCCAATGATCTATGAAAAAATAGATACTTGTAATTCTTTTTTTTACAGTGCTTTAAAAGAGGGAAAGAAAGGTTTTATTTTAAAGCAAAACCAAAAGTGGGTGCGTTCGGATGAAGAACCGGCTCGCCTCAACAATGGATTTTTAGTAACAATGAAGGTGGGAACCTTGACGAAGTATGGTTTGATAAATTCGCAGGGGCAAGAATTAGTACCCATGTCAGTATCAAGGATAACCACAATGGAACAATATTTTAAGATGGAGACCAATGACGGCAAGACGCATTGGACGCAGATCATGGATGAGCATGGAAAAATAAGGCTATCAGGTGAATATGAGAAGTTCGTACAATATGGTTATCAGACCGTACGCAGGGCTGTTGTGCCTAATGGACATGGAGGGTTTGCCATGGAAAGCGTAAAGCAATTTTATTTTGTCCAAAACAAGGAAGGTAAAGTTGGATTGGTGAACTTGGCATCTTTTGAATGGATTTTTCCATGTTTGTATGACAATCTTTTTCAAGTCAAAGATGGCTTATATCAACTTGAATATAAAGGCATTAGATATTATGCAAATGAAAATAAGACTCTTTATTACGAAAATTAATCATGAAAAACAATTTATTATTTTTTTTTGGATTACAAACGATTTGTTTATTTGGACAAGTTGATACAAAGGCGCAATTAGTTGGTGGATGGCGCATTGATCCTGTGAATAGCTGTTTCAGCAGCAATAATTTGGAATTAGAAACCGAGACGCGGGTTTATTTTTATGAAAATGGACTGGTTCGTTCCGATTTTTTGCCCGATGGACGTTGGGAATTGAAAGGCGACTTTTTATGGATTCGACCTGCTTCAAGCGAAACCCCTGTGGATATTTTTCATATTCGAGCCGATTGGAATCAAGGTATTTTCGTCATTGATGCGTCTGCGGTGAATGATGCGCGTGCCATGCAGCCTATAAGGTCCTCAAAAGGCACTTGTCAACACACGTTTATACGGCAGGAAGTCGCTTTGAATGAAGTCAAAAGGGCGATTCCAGATTCGACTTTTTTCAATTTTTGGCATGGCTATGGAGGCAGCAGCCGAGATGAATTGATAAAACAGGCGCGAGCGCAACCCAAGTTATATCAAGATATTTGTGAAACCCCTTTCAAATATGTGCCAAGCGGGCATTTTTCAGTGTACCAAAAAATAGTAGGGATTTGGTACACTGCCGATTTTAAGAGTCGTAAGATTCTATTGACTAAAACGCATCCTCAATCGGAATCGCAAGGGATGAAAGTCATCCGATTTTACGCCGAAAATGAATATGCAATCGAGGATTTCACCTTCGATTTTTTTTCACGCATAACGTATCCAGTTGGTGAATGGAATATTAATTATGATTATAATGCGTTGATTTTAAATCATTTCAATTGGAAACCTACGTTTTTGCCGAATGGAGATTTGTTATTAGAGCGCGGTAAGCGTTATGTAGAAGATGATGATTAAAATAAAAATTTGCACTTTTTAAATGGATTTTTACATCTTTTTACATCTTTTTGCATCTTAAAAATAGAAAATCAAAAAATATTTATCATCCATTTTTCTTGATCATCATGCAAAATCAAACTTTTCAATTAGAAATTGCGACACCTTGCGCGGAGCCGTTAGACCAAATGGCTCCACATCCGCAAGGTTTTTATTGTCATACGTGCAAACATAAAGTCATTGATTTTACGGAAAAATTGCCTTCCGAAATCGCTCAATTTTTTACAAAACACGCACAAGATGACATTTGTGGGCGATTTTACGACCATCAATTAGAGGAAGACAAATGCCCTTTTATCCGTTACGCCCGTGAATCCAAGCTTTGGAAAAAAGGTGATTCTATTGAGCCGATTTATCCAAAATAAAGATACTAAAATCGTACTCGAACCCAACATACCAGCATAAGTAAAATGAAACCACGCCTTACGCGACCTATGAAAAACGGCAACGACCTTGATTTCGATGAAAGTACTCGAAAATCAATTGGCGTATTTGCCGAGTTTGCCGCCTCATTTAGTCGAATTGGATTGCAGTTCCAATCAATTGACGCATTTGCCGACGTTGCCAAGTCAGATAAGTCGTTTGAAATGTACTGATAATCCATTAGTGAAACTGCCTTTTTTGCCCAATACGCTGACGACTTTAGAGTATGACAAAGCAAAATTGCGTGAATAAAAGGCAAAATAAAATTTTGACAATAAACCATTTTTTTAATGGCATTTGAATCTATTTTAAAAATTAAATGTTGAAAAACAAGCGTAAAAACCGTATCTTTTGAATGGTGTTCTATTTAAAACGTTTTGACGAAATAAAATTTTACAAAAAGCGTTCAAAAGCCGATCCCCGATCGGCTTTTGAACGCTTTTTGCAAAATAAAGATGTTTTAAAATTGCATTTTTACAATTTTTATATGGCTGACTTCATTGAAATCGGAAGCTTTTTGAATAAATCCCCCATTTGCACTCCTAAAACAAGCTCAATTTAGGAGTGCAATGGGAATTTATTCGGGCGAATATGGATAATTGTTTAATACCAGTGACTATGGTGACGGTGATGTCCCGCTTGAAAGCCATATCCCAAAGCACCAAGAAAATTCACGAATCTTGTTACAAATTTAGATTGAGCCAATTTTTGTCTTTTGATGATTCGTTCTTTGTTGTAGGTGAATTTTGCCCAATCTTGATTGGTAAAAGAAGGATTTTCAATGATTTTTGCGCCGTCATTTAATAAAACGATGGGACCAACCCAAGATTGATTCCCTCGCACAAGCGTAGAACCCGATTCAATATAGTAATTATTGCTCCCACTCGTGGGTTTAAAAACCGTATTGTTGCCAATATAAAAATTCCTATTGCCGTTGCCATTCTGATAATTGGGCGTAAGCACGAAATGGATATGGGTTGGCACAATGACTTTCACGGCTTCTTGAACCACTGAATCCATCACAATGAGTTGGTTCGTAGAGTCCCTTTGCGCGTTTAAATTAGAAAAGGCGCAAACCAAAAAGAGATATATAATGTTTTTTAACTTCATGATTGATTTTAATGAATCTGTTTAAAAAATAAGTTGCCACTATTTGTCCGAAATCGAATACATAATTCGGGCATTGCCAAATCGGAGATGAACCTGTTTTTTCATTTTTTTATGAATGAAATTGCCTATCCCAATTAATTTTCGATACTTGTTTTTGACCAACGCCCAGTTCATTTTTTTATCAAACAGGATAAAATCATCCGTATTGATTTTATTTTCAAGGAAAAAAGCAGTCATTTTACCCGACTCAATTTCAAAAATAGCTTTCTCAAAAGCAACTGGAATCACATAATAGGTCGCTTCATCTGCTAAAAAGAGTTCGATTTGAGGGATGATTTCGGCTTCTACTTCAAAACGAATTTCAAAGAAATTGCTGAAAGAATAGCCAAAAGAACCCTTTTTTGTTGTAAAAGCATCGCCTGACAATAAGCAATAATCAAAATAGGTGTCCAAATCGAAACATTTGTTGATTTTTTTTTCGATTCTTTCAATCACTTGTGGATTGGTTATTTGCATTGGTAGCTCATTAAAAAAATGAATACTTTGTGATAAATACTTGATTATGAGTTGTTTATAACTTGACACAAGTTTTAACTTGCGTCAAGTTATAAACATTTTACGGTGTTACGCCAAAATCAATTGCCATGATAATGCCGCCTTTGACGATAAATCCAAAATATTGTGCGCCTGACGTACCCGAAGGACTTGGAATCGTGTAGTAAAGACCGTCATTTTCATTTCTATCTAAATTCGTAAGGTTATCGCCCATCATTTCGGCAACGGTTCCGACTTTCATTCCGACGAAATTAAAGGCATGAAAAAAACGATTCGCTGCCGCCGTTGCGCGAGGCGTAAAAAGCGTATAATTGGGAATCGTCGGATGCGGCATGCGCTCTTGCATGAATACGATATCTTGCTCATAGCCTTCGTACTTGTATGCAGGCATTTGCGCGGTAGCGATTTGGCAAGTCGTTAAAAGTATTAAAAAAAGGTACCATTTCATAGATGAAAAGCGGTTTTTATTATTTTAAATAATTGATTATCAATGAATTATAATTTAAAATCGGAGTAAACAGAAATGTATTTAAGTAATATGTTTTTAGATGAATATATTTAGGGAGGCTTTTGTAAAGTAAAAGGGACTTTACGAAAGTCTCTCTGAATATATTTACAAAAAACTATATTATTAAAATAATTTTTTGTTGACCATAATTTGACATGACTATTCTGCCGCTGTGATAATCGTTACTATTTTTTGAGCAAACAAAACATCGAACCTATCTACACAATTTTGAGATAACGTTTTTGCCCATGTTTCTAATTGTTGAACCGTCACTAATGAATTATAATTGATTAGCATAAAGGCTTGTGTTGCGTCTTCGCCACATGTGTAAATAAAATAATTCACAAATTTTTGATTTTCAATGGTTTCAAAAAGAAACTTTGGTACAATCGGCGTACTTGTACCATCCATTTGAAAAGGAATTGGTTGTATTAAGGGATCCTGTTCAGGCATCCCCGCACCTTCAACCCTAAGATTTAAAACGGATTTTATATCGGTCCATTTGATGCTGTCGCTGTTGTCGGCTAACAAAAAACAGTATCGTCCCAAATACGCGCTGTCTGCAAACATATCTTTGGTGAGTGCTTTTGCATAAAGCGTAAACCCAAAAAAGGTTTCCCTTTCGGACCTGTTAACTGCCTTAAATGCTTTCAAAAGGCTGTCAAGAATCGGGCGTGACAATTTTTGAGCATCAGATTCGCAGGCAGCCATAGCCATTTCTTGAAATTCGTAATCACTGAAATAGCCCGATATGGTTTTGCCATTCGTGCAAACCATATCCGCTTTGAGGATACAGACGGGATCCATGCTCGCGTTTGCGAAGTTGTGGAGCGAGAGTACCCATAAAAGGGCGAAAAAATATTTCATTATCATTGAAAATTATAAATATGAAATTATGTTATACAGGGTGCATCA
>JBDLWG010000497.1:0-4134 GCA_039804385.1 Bacteroidota bacterium | reverse complement strand
GTTAACACTCCTTATGAGGAGATTCCCGTTTTAAAACCTTATGAATATCACAAAAATAGAGCTTTAAACTCCATTTTTGCCATTGAAGGGGACCTTATAGAACGCATCAATGAACAAACGGGTCTAATGCGTATCAATGAAGAATCGCGCCAATTGGCGAAGAAGTTCCGAAAAAAATCAAAACCACCCGCAGGCGGTTGGTATTTGGTGAAAGAGCAAAGAGAATGGTTAAAAACACAACTTTATGATCTTTTGGCGAAAAAGCCCAATAATTCAACCGTTTCTATCATGGAAGCGGGTGTGGCGAGTTATATACATCATTTTACGTATGTTTCTCTCCTAAAAGAGGTTTTAGTCCAACTGAAAAAGGAATTAGGATGGAGTATCCATATCCAGCTTAACGTACTAGAAAAATATTCGTATCCTTTGTACCAAATTAGGGCAATTACCAATGTTTGTAAATTGGATAAAGAAGATCCACTTTATCCTTATCCAGACGATCCTTTTCTTGATTTTTTAGAGGAAAGCGAAGTGCTTGATTTTGAACCGATTACGGTTCGCCTGATTCAGTATGATTTGCAAAAAGCCCAGAAAGTGCCCTTCCAATTTGATATCATTACGGAACATTTTCTAACATCGGTCATCAAGGATTTTGAGGGCATCCGATTGATTCGAGAAGGCTATGCTAACATCTTATTGAAAGCGGGTGGAAGTCTTTTATGTGCGTCGGGTGTGGTCCAATCGCAGCCCTTGGATTATGAAAATTATATGAAAATTCATAAAGACGCTTTTCAATTAGTGGGTTCAGAAACCGTTTGGGATCCTTATGGCATGAAATTATCTGAAATGATGGACTTATTAGAGGGCGATAAAAAAGTGAGGGTTGATTATGATAATACCTTGTTTCATTTTCAAAGGAAATTAAAATCCGATAATTAAGGAGTGCGCAACCCATTTAGGAGTCGGGAAATTTACGCCCCGACTCCTAAATGGGTTATATACTTTGCATATGTATTTTATTTCATGCGTTGAAATACTTCAATAATATTGGCACATTCCGTTTTGTCTATAAAATTCAACAAAAAATCTTGCAAAATCTCTAAAAAATGGCTTATTCATCCTTAATGCTTATATTGGTCAATGATATATTGTAAAATACCCAAAAGTGTCTCTAATTGTTGTATCGGATATTTCTGCGTGTCTATATAAACGACATCGCCTTCCAATTTCATAAAAAGCCATTGGTCAGCAGTCGTCACGCAGCCGTAAATGGTATCTACGTTTTGTTTCATTTTTTGATTAAAAATCCTTGCGCCCACCATTTGAGCCGCACATTGAGGGATTCCTTCATCAAAATCATTCTTTTTGGCTTCGAGTAACGCAAAAATAGGCACATTAATCGTGTAACGACCGATATTTTTGCTGATAATAAAATCGCATTCCCCAACTAAACGATATTTTTTTTCAGCATTGAGGCGTTCGCCCGAATAAAAAATAATTTCGTAGTTGTTTCGCTCGGTCATTTCGGTCAAAATGGGAAAAACAAAGGCTTCTGAACGCGCTTTTTCACTCCGAATCGGCAATAAACGGGCTTTATGAAGCGTCTGTTGCAACCACGCACTGGGCGCGACCGACGCGATTTGCCCAAATAAGGTGCGCTGCTGATTGTCGATACCTAAATGGGTTTGTAAATCTGCAAAACTGACATCTGAATAAGGCATGATTCTTTTTCTTGGATTTAAATTGCAAATTAAATCATTTTATGCCGAATGATCCGAATTATTTGTGAAAATTCATGCTCCGAATCGCTTACATTTGTGCCTTGATTGGGCACCTATTTCATCACTTTTGAAAAAAAACAACTATGAATTTTGAAGCAGCTTATCGCCAATTGATTACTGCCGAAAACCTTCCTGCGATTCAAAAAATGTTTTTAGAAAGCGCAGATTATCCCAAAGCCATTGCGGAATCCTTAGAATTGCGCCAAGCTAACGGTTTAAATTATTTGTATTCCGAGAGTTTGGACGCGCTCACGGGACGCGCTGGCATTTTGCGGTCTTCCTTTATTTATTGTGAAGACCTCGTTCCAGCTTGGAAAACGATGTTTTACATCCCTGTTCTTCAAACGTTTGACCCGAAAACCTATCCTTTTGAAAAATATTTGCCTTATGCAACCGTGATTCAACACGAATTATTGCATTTGCGCCAATACATCAACCTGTTTAACCGCGATAAAAAACAAATTCAACGCATTCATGACTATTCTTTGGCGGCTTCCAAACCACAAACCATTGAATCATCCATGCGTTATGAATTAGAAAAAATCTTTTGGTTTGAAACTGAAGCACATCGTCAAGATTGGGATTTGGGCGTTCGATATTCCATTTCGGTGGAAAAAAATCGGCATTTGAAAGCCGTTCGATATGATTCCAAAGATAAATATTTAAAACATGCCATTGCTTATTACATTGTTGAACTTTTAACGGCTTATGTAACCAAATTTCCTGCTCAAAAAGAGCCTATTCGCAATATTTCCATTCGACTCATTCAAGAATTAGGAAAGCCTTTGTATGGGCAAAGTGCGTATTTGGGGATGGCGGCGCAGTTGATAGAACATTTCGCACTCAGCGATAACCCTGCTAATACACATCCATTAATGGAAAAAGCTAAATACCCAATTTGTTATAAAACCCAAATACCTTAGTGCAATTTTAAAAATATTGCTACTTTTGCACTCTATTATAACTAATCACCTTTACAAATCCAGAAAAAAAATTGATAATGACCCAGTTTGAAAACCTTACGAAAGGCGAAATCGAATTATTAGAAAATGCGATTCCGCAAATTGCGATTTTAATAGCGGGCGCGGATGGCAATATTGACCAAGATGAAAAAGATTGGGCTGCCAAATTAACGCATATCAGAGGATACGCGAATCCAAAAGCATTGCAAGCATTTTATGATGCAATTGACCCGAATTTCAATACAAAGTTTGGTAGTTTCTTATATGAACTTCCCAAAGATACGGAAAAACGTCAAGCGATTTTGAATACAGAATTGGCTAAATTAAATGATGTGTTTCCAAAATTGGAACCGAAATTTGGGTATTTGTTGTATCAATCTTTTGTAAGTTTTGCAAAACAAATTGCAAAAGCTTCTGGCGGGATGTTAGGCTTTGCGACGATTAGTCGCGCTGAAAAGAAATGGGTGGATTTGCCGATGATAACGCCTGTGGAGCAACCACCACACGAACAACCTATTTAGTAAAATTTGAATTTCAACTGTTTACAAAATAGGATTATCTTTTTTTTGTAAACAGTTGTTTTTCAATAATTTAAATCAAAATGAGAAGGATAACCTTACGTCAAGCATTGCGCGAAGCGATGCAGGAAGAGATGCGCCGCGATGACTCTGTATTTTTGATGGGCGAGGAAGTTGCCGAATACAACGGGGCGTATAAATTGAGTGAAGGACTCTTGGACGAGTTCGGCGCGAGACGAGTCATCGATACACCGATTGCGGAATTGGGCTTTGCGGGTATTGGTGTCGGCGCGGCGATGAATGGTTTGCGTCCGATAGTGGAATTTATGACTTGGAATTTTGCGGTTTTGGCATTTGACCAGATTGTGAATAATGCTGCTAAAACGCTTTCGCAATCAGGAGGGCAGTTTGGTTGTCCCATCGTTTTTCGCGGGCCCTCAGGCGCGGCGGGGCAATTGGCGCAGCAACATTCGCAAACCTTTGAAAGTTGGATGGGCAATGTTCCTGGTATCAAGGTGATTTCGACGATTGACCCGTATGATGCAAAAGGTTTGTTGAAAGCGGCGATTCGAGATAATGACCCTGTTTGTGTGTTTGAATCCGAAATTTTATACAATTTCCCTGATGCAAAAGGGACGATGGGCAAGGATAAGAATGGTGTTGTGCGTCCTCTGCCGTATGAATCGTTCGGTTTAGTCCCAGAAACGGAAGATTATATCGTACCGATTGGAAAAGCGTCGATTCGGCGGGCAGGAACGGATGTAACGTTGGTTTCTTTCAATAAAATGGTGATTGAATGTTGTTACGCGGCGATGGAATTGGAAAAACAAGGCATTTCTGCGGAAGTGATTGATTTGTGTTCGATTCGCCCTT
>JBDLWG010000496.1:0-12447 GCA_039804385.1 Bacteroidota bacterium | reverse complement strand
AATATTTTTGATAAAACGTATTGGTTAGGAGCGCAAAATTATCTTCGATTATTTCCTGCTGCGCCGCGTAATGTGTTATTGTCGGCAACGTATCGGTTTTAATATAATTTATAGTGGATTTAGATAATGTTCCTTTTTGAGTAACCCATTTTTCGTCACAGATTGGGCAGATTGAACAGTTGATGGATGTACGGATTTCACGGATTTTCACGAGATTTTTACGGATATTAAGATCCAAATCCGTGAAAAATCCTGTGAAAATCCGTGAAATCCGTACATCCATCAACCCAACTTATACGATTCCACAAAATTTGTCAGAGAGTCAAATTTGTTCAATCTGTGACAAAAAAGTTTACGAATCAATCCAATGCGTATAGCAATTATTAAAATATTAGCGCATCAAACGTGGGTCAATCTCCTCAAAAGCAGAGCGACTATTGGTTTGATGACTTTGATAAGCGTCTTGACACTGTTTGCGCTGTTCACAGGTTCTAAAAATTATAAAGTCCAGAAGGAGACTCAAATGACCTATCGAAAAATGGTGCGTGACAATTGGGAAAACAGTCCCGACAAACACCCACATCGAATGGCTCATTATGGCTACATCGCTTTTCGGGAAAAGCATCCGCTCTGTATTTTTGACTTCGGCATGGAGAGTTACACGGGTAATGCCGTTTTTTTGGAAGCGCATAAACAAAATACGGTTAATTTTTCAGAATCGAGTCTTTCTACGGGGATTTTACGCTTTGGTGAAATTAGTGTGGCAATGATTTTACAAACTTTATTACCATTGCTCATTTTCTTTTGGGGCTTTAATAGTATTGCCGCGGACCGTGAAAATGGTACTTTAAAACTTTTGTTGAGTCAAGGTATTCGTTGGACTGAACTGATTTTGGGTAGGGCATTGGGGTTATTTGCCGTAGCAAATATGGTGTTTAGTATGGCTTGGATGAGCAGTTTGGTAGTGTTATTAGAAAATATTTTTATTCGTTCTGCGCCTATTGAGATGTCTTACCTCTATCATTTTGGCATTTTAAACTTTTTTTACGCGCTCTACCTTTTCATCATGAGCCTTTTGGCGGTTGTGATTTCGGCTAAAAGCCCAAATACCAAAAGTGCTTTGACTAAACTTATAGGTATTTGGTTATTTTTCAGCATCATTCTACCCCGATTGTCGCAAGCCTTGGGTCAATCTTGGCATCCTGCGCCCTCAAAAATTGCTTTTGAAACCGCTATTGAAACAGAATTACTTCAAAAGGGCGATAGTCATAATCCCGATGACCCTTATTTTAAAACGTTCAAAGATTCGGTTTTGAGAGCGCATAAAGTGAGTTCCATTGAAGGATTGTCCTTTAATTATAGTGGTTTGCAGATGAAAGAAGGGGAACGTATGAGTTCCGAAATCTACCTCAAACACCAACATAATTTAATGAAAATCTATGAAAAACAACTTAATACAGGGCGTTATTTGGCTTTTTGGAATCCATTTATGGCTATTAAACACCTTTCGATGGCTTTGACTGGCACTGATTTTAACACTTACAAACACTTCCAAAATGCCGCCGAAATCTATCGTTATCAGCTCGCGCAACAAATGAATGATTGGCAAATTCAATACATTCGTAACAAAAAATTGGGCGAAAAGGATAAGCCTTATTTCATCAGCAAAGCATTTTGGAAGCAATTTCCTGATTTTCAGTACCATTTTTTAAGTCTTAGTCAAAGTTTAAAAAACGAACTATTATCAGCAATAACTTTGATAGGTTGGTTCATCGGTCTTTTAGTTTGGGTTCAGCTGATGTCAAAAAAATTAAAACCGATTGAGTAAATACCCAATTTGATAACTTTTTAAAGCGTTGTCAAATCTATACAAGTCATTGATTATCAATTTTTTAAAACAAAAAAAAAGTGTTTAAGATAATTTTTAAAAATTTTATTCGTTCCAAAGGACTTTTATTAGGTTTGTTGTTTTTGCTTATTGCGGGCTGGATAGGTCTTTATACGGGCAAACAATTTTTGAATAAACAACAAAATATAATTGACAAAACGGCACATTTTCAACAAGAAAGTATCGAACGCAATGTCCGTTTTGTCAACAAAGAAATGGGTCTTTTGCTCTACTATTTGCGTTTTGCTCTGGTCAATGAAACGCCTAATCTTACGGCACTTTCTATTGGGCAGCGTGACATAAATCCATCCGTTCAAAGTGTCAATATTCGCAATTTAGAGGCGCAAAAATATGATACCGATTTAGCAAATCCCATGCACCTTTTATTGGGCAACTTAGATTTTAGTTTTGTTTTGATATACCTTTTTCCGTTGATAATCATTGCATTCATGTACAATCTTATCTCCGAAGAAAAGGAAGAAGGTACTTGGGCTTTGATAATGAGTCAAGCGGGAACGGCAAAAAATCTCTTGTGGCACAAGTTTTTGATACGTTATTTTGCTATTTTGGGCGTTTTAGGCTTCCTTTTATGGACTGCTTTTTTTACGCTTCATCTTAGTTGTGACCAATCATTTTTAACTATTATTTGCATATCTATTCTTTACATAACTATTTGGTTTGCAATTAGTTATATGATAATTTCTTTTCAAAAAGATTCAACTTTCAATGCACAATCACTCTTGACTTTATGGGTTTTTCTGACCGTAATTGCGCCCGCGCTGGTGAACAATTTTGTAGCCTTGAAATATCCAATTCCTGAAGCCTTAGCTATAACGGTTGCTCAACGAGACGGTTATCATCGCAAATGGGACGCGGATAAAAGTGAAACGATGGAAAAATTCTACGCCCACTACCCCCAATTTCGAGCATTTCCGTTGCCTGATAAACAATTTAGTTGGCTTTGGTATTACGCCATGCAGCAAATGGGCGATGACGACGCTCACCACGAAGCGACAGAGTTGCGGACGAAATTGCGCTTACGCCAAAAAGCAAGCAATCAAATCGCTTTATTTTTGCCGACACTTCATACACAATTGATTATGAATGATTTATGTCAATCAAGCATGAAGAATCACCTTCATTTTTTAGATAGTTTAACCCGTTTCCACGAACAGAAACGCTTCTATTTTTATCCTAAAATTTTTGCAGATGCCCCTGTGAATCGTGAAAATTGGTCGAAACATACGGTTGAATATTTTAGAGAAAAACAAGATATATCGGTGCTGAAAATATTTATGCCTTTCTTACTTTTTATCCTTTTTTTGGGTGTTTGGACGTGGCGCAATTTGGCAAACGTATAAAGCCCAAGCTTGATTTTGAATCAAAATATTTCAATTTTGATTCAAAAAAGTTTCTGAACGCTTGTTGTCAAGACAGTGGAAGGTGTTGGCAGGTTGCGTGAAGGCACAGTTGAATTTAATTTATCGATCGACCCACCGTTTCAAGTGCAATTGAACGGTTTTTTGCGGAGCTTGCAAAGCGAATTTCACTTCATTAAAGGTTGGTTTACGCCATTTGACCTTTAAATTCGTCATATCATAGGGTTCGTCTGGAATGCCGAGTGCGTTTTGGTCTAATTTCCGATTGGAATTGATGTCATGGTAAGTCGTGACCGCGTAATTGCCATAAGGCAGATTTGAAAATTCTAAGGTAACACTCGCATGATTTCCAACCGCCATGGATTTAACAGCGACAAATTTCTTAGGGTCTAAAAAAGTACTTTCAGCATTATAGAGGGCAACCCGAACCTCCCCAGCAGGTTTGTCAATATTATTGACGGTAACAGTCAATTTTCCCGTATTTTGTATGGTGAAACTATGGATGCCTAACAAGAATAATGCGCTCCCCAAAAGGGATTTGAGATTAAAATGATGTAACATATATAACCGTATCCGTTAATTTAAAAACATTTTTTTTCAAAGCCTATTGAAATAACGCTTTTAAACCCTTAAATGTTGTCACGTTTCAAAAAAGATACAAGCAATTCCTGACATAGCAGAAACCACTCCTATATCCATTTTATAAAAAAGATACATGATATAAATTATTGATTATCAATCTTATAAGCCGATTGAAAAAATAAAATTCGTTCAATCGGCTTATAGATGGATGGTACTAAACAACCTACTCTTTATCTTCGAGCGCGTCTAAGCGTTCCTCGAGGGTTTGGAGACGGCGCATCAGCCCTTCTACGTCAATGCGGAAACTAATCAGTGGTGTTTCAGGAGTCGAACCGCCTGTGGATTGGAACAAAAAACCGCCTTCTGCATCCGTATGTGGATAATTGGGAAGTTCTTCTTTCGTCATTTTAGCAAGGTAAAGGCGTTCTACGGTCACGCCCGCCATCCGCGCCAATCGAAATACGAGGTCAACCGAAGGGTGTACTTGCCCCGATTCATACGTATAGATGGTTCCGCGATTTAAACCTAATTTTTGCCCGATTTCATCTTGGCTAAAACGCCATGATTTACGCATGAGGCGGAGGTTTTCAGAGAATTGTGTCATTTTGCCTGGATTATTAATGTTTAATGTGAACATTTTCGCAAAGGTTAAAATTTTTAAAGAAATTATAAATACAATAAAAATGAGTTTTGTGACAAGGTTTGGGCATCAAAAAGTCTAAAATGTTTGGTTTTGATACAATTTATTTTTGAAAAACACTTTTTGCAAAGCAAAGTTATAAGGATTTCAAAAATAATGCGAAAAAAAATGCGATTTTATGCCTTGTTTTTTAAAAAAATGACAAACATTCGGATATGACGTTATTGCATTGTTATCAATTCATTGGCATTATAAACTACCTAATTAAGGGTATAGTTGCTTTGGAAAGATGCTTATTTATTAAAAATGAATGCCTAACGCATATAAATCTTTTTCTAATTGTGCAGGTGAATGGAATTGGATACCGCGAATACCGACTGCTGCGCCGCCTACTACATTTGCCAAACTATCATCAGTGAACTACCGCTACCCTAGGGATAGCGGCTTCGCATGTCAACACTCCCACGATTGTAGGCAGTTCGATGCGAATTTGGGTGTCTGTTCCCGACACCAGATCTCTTAAAGCAATTTTTTTGATATTTTTTGCCGCTTGAAGATCTCGATCATAGGAGTTGCCACAATTCGGACAAGTCCAAACGCGATCCTTGAGCGTTAACTCTTGATGAACATATCCACAATCCGACGTTTTGGAACTCGGTTCAAAGCGTCCGATGCGAAGCAGGTTGCAACCGTACCACTCCGCTTTATACGTCAAGAACTCCTTGAATTGGCCCCAAGAAACATCTTGAATCGCTTGCGCTAAACAATGATTTTGAATCATCCCTTTTACATTTAGATCTTCCAATGCAATCGTTTGGTTCTCAACGACTAATTTTTTGGTGACCTTGTGTAAAAAATCATGCCTGCGATTCGTTACTTTTTCGTGCAATAAAGCTAATTTCTTTTGGGTTCGTTTGCCTTTGTGCTTGGAATATTTCCGTTGGGTAAATTTCAGTTTTTCTAAGACTCGTTTCAACGTTCTTGGATTTTCAATCCGTTCGCCGTTCGATGTCACGGCAAAATCTTTGATGCCTAAATCAAGTCCGAGCGTCTGCTCAGGCACAATAGCCGCTTTGGGAGCCTTTGTATTGGGCGTTTCAACCAAAATGGAGACCCAATACTTGCCTGTGGGCGTTTTGGTAATCGTTGCTTGTTTCAAAGTCCCCTCAAAGGTACGATGCACAACGACGGGAATACCCTCTTTAAATTTCGGAAGGATCAAGAGATCCGCTTTCAGGATTACATTTTGAGGAATCGTAAACGATTGCTTGCTTTTCCGTTTCGATTTAAACTTCGGAAAGGCAGCGTTTCCTTTAAAAAAAGACGTGAAGGCAACATCTAAATGGCAAATCGCTTGTTGAAGCGATTGACTATTGGTTTCTTTCAGCCAATCATATTCTTTTTTCAGTTCGGGCAATTGTTTCATCAAATCATAACACGAGAGGTTCACTTGCTTCGCTGCGTAGGCAAATGCCTTCGTTTCTAAGGCTAAATTATACATCAGCCGACAGCACCCAATATGTTTGTCGATCAAAACACATTGCGCGTCTGTTGGGTACAAGCGATATTTGAGAGCTTTTAAAATCATGCTGCAAAGATAGGCTTTTCAACGGCACAGTCAAGTATCGAACCCCACCTTTTTTAAAGAAGATCGCCCCAAGAGCGTTCGCTTTCATCCCCGACCCTAAAGGGATCGGGGTTTTTCGCTCAATTAGATAAAAAGAGCGTTTTCGGCTGTTACAGCATAACGTGTTAACAATGTTTGATAAATCGTTGGAAAAGGTTTACGTGTTTTTTCGGTGCCACTGACGACAATGCCTTCAAACCAATGCAAAAAATCATATAATCCAAGCGCGATTGGAAAGGTTTCGGCAGACCAATTCGTCAATGCCAACACTTGATATTGGTTGGTTGCTATTATCTTTTTTAAAATTTCGACGGTTTCTGGAATAGGACCGCCCAACATTGCTTGCCAATGACTGTAGTATGACCGAATTTCATTTTCCCAAGTTGGGAATTGTTGTATTTTTGTTTCGGTAGCGGCTTGAATGGTGCGTCCTGCATCTTGTTCCACATTCCACTCATGGGTACAGACGTTTTCAAAGAAAAAACGGCGTTTGGCAGCATCAGGTATCAAATCCTTGAAAACATATTCAGGATTCCAATCAATTAGGACTCCGCCTAAATCGAAAATAATGGTTTTAATAGTTTGCATAACAATTGATTTAAGTTCAAAAAAAGCGCAATAATATGACATTTTTTACAAAATCGGTCAATTTGACAGGCTTTTTAGAGGTGGTATGACATTTGAACGCCCGAAACACATTCATTTGTCTAAAAAAAAAATTATTTTTAACATGATACAAGGTAATATCTCTGTAAAAACGGAAAATATTTTTCCGATTATTAAAAAATTCCTCTATTCAGACCAAGAAATTTTCTTACGCGAATTGGTCTCGAATGCAGTGGATGCGACTTCTAAAATCCAAACTTTGGCAAGACGCGGGGATTTGCATGAAGAATTAAGCGATTTGTCGATTCAAATCAAGGTCGATACGGCGGCGAAAACGGTCACGATTTCGGATAAAGGTATCGGGATGACGCAGGCAGAACTCGAAAAATATTTAAATGATGTCGCTTTTTCGGGTGCGACCGAGTTTTTGGAAAAATATAAGGGCGAAACGACGATGATTGGTCATTTTGGGTTGGGTTTTTACTCAGCGTTCATGGTGGCGGCGAAAGTAGAAGTGGTGACGCGTTCTTATAAGAAAAATGCAGATGCTTGGCGTTGGAGTTGCGATGGTACGCCGCATTATACGATTGAACCTGCGGATAGAGCAGAACGCGGTACGGATATTATTTTACATATCGCGCCTGATGCGGAAGAATATTTGGAAAAATCAAAAATTTCAGATTTATTGAATAAATATTGTAAATTTTTGCCGATTCCAATCCATTACGATTCGCGTACCGAAGAAGATAAAATCGAAAAACCAGCAGATGCGGACGTAGAAGCAGATGCTGAAAATGAAGACGCAGGGGAAAAAGCGGGCGAATTTAATACTTTAGTGAATAATGTTTCGCCCCTTTGGAAAAAAGCACCTTCGGAATTGACGGATGAAGATTATAAAAATTTCTATAAAGAAATCCATCCTGCGAGTCCAGACCCCTTGTTTTGGGTGCATTTAAATATTGATTATCCTTTTAATTTGACAGGTGTTTTGTATTTCCCGCAACACAATGGTCGATTGGATTTGGAACGCAATAAAGTTCAATTATATTCAAATCAAGTCTATGTGACCGATAATGTCCGCGACATTTTGCCCGAATATTTGACTTTATTACATGGTGTGATTGATTCGCCTGATATTCCGTTGAACGTTTCGCGGAGTTATTTGCAATCAGACAAGGAAGTGAAGAAAATTACAACGTATATTACGCGTAAAGTGGCTGATAAATTAAACGAATTGTTTAAAAACAATCGCGAAGATTTTGAAACCAAGTGGAAAGATATAGCGGTTTTCATCAAGTATGGTATGTTGTCCGATGAGAAATTCCATGAACGTGCTTTTCCGTTTGTTTTGTTGGAAAACATTGAGAAACAACGTTTTACAGTGGAGGAATATCAAGCAAAAGTGAAGCCTTTGCAGACGAATAAAGATGGTGATATTGTCTTTATCTACGCTTCGGATTACAAAGCGCAAGATAGTTATGTGAAAGAGGCGAAAACGTATGGGTATGATGTGTTGAATTATGATAGTTATATCGACAATCATTTTTTCCAACACTTGGAGATGAAAAATCAACAAAAAATACGGTTTGCGCGGGTCGATTCTGACACGATGGACAATGTAGTGGCGAAAGAAGACAAAAAAATATCGGTTTTGAGCGAAACCGAACAAAATCAAGTCAAAGAAGTTTTCACGACTTTGTTGAAAAATGATGCTGCTGCCAAAGTGGAATTGAAACCGTTATCGCCTGAATCCGCGCCTGTCCAAATCGTGAAAAACGAGTGGATGCGCCGCATGAAGGAGATGCAAAAAATGTCTGGACAAAACAGTTGGGGCGATTTTGGCAATGATTATCAAGTCATTGTGAACACAAATCACCCGATTATCGCGGATAAAATGTTGAAAACCAATGATGAAGGATTGGCACGTCATTTATATGATTTGGCATTGTTGAATCAAGGCATGTTGACAGGCACCGATTTATCTGCCTTTGTAGAGCGGAGTTTGAAAATGGTACAATAGTTTTTTGTAAAATAACTTGCGGCAAGTTTCAAAAATACAACTTGCGGCAAGTTTCAAACTTGCCGCAAATTTTGCGCAAAAAAGAGCGAAAGATGTATTTCTTTCGCTCTTTTTTTGTATCTTTGGCAATCATTTGATTTAAAATCAACTCTTTATGAAAAATGCCTTGATTATTTTCATCAAAAACCCACAATTGGGGCGTGTCAAAACGCGCTTGGCGCAAACGGTGGGCAATGAAAAAGCATTGTCCATTTATCAACAATTATTGGTGATAACGCGTACAGTGGTTTTGCCGCTGAGTAGGGGAGTGGCATTACATTTGTTTTATGACGATTTTGTAAATGATACAGATGATTTTGATAATCAATTGTTTATAAAACATTTACAAATCGGAAAAGATTTAGGTGCGCGGATGCAGCATGCTTTTCAAACGGT
The DNA here is from genome assembly GCA_039804385.1 of Bacteroidota bacterium. Classification (GTDB taxonomy): domain Bacteria; phylum Bacteroidota; class Bacteroidia; order Chitinophagales; family Saprospiraceae; genus JAAFJT01. Next base: position 3,270 of record JBDLWG010000496.1, on the reverse strand, counting down.
TTTTGAAACGGCTGATCATGCAATGATTATTGGCAGTGATTGCCCAACCTTGACCCCGAAGGTATTGACTGATGGTTTAGATGCTTTGAAAAAGTACGCCTATGTTTTAGGTGCTTGTGAAGATGGCGGTTATTACTTGATGGGCATGCAAAAACAGTATTTTGTGCATCAAAAATCGTTTTTTGTCTTTGATAAAATCAATTGGAGTACTTCAAGTGTCTATGCTGAGACGGTTACGCGCTTGAAAGAACATCATTTTTCGATATATGATTTGCCGATGTTGTCAGATATTGATACAGAAGCGGATTGGAATCTGTATTTAAAATCTAAACTACATTAGCCAAATCAGGAAAGAAGGAATCTTAGGCATTAATGCATAAGAAGTGATAGAATAGGTTTCGGAAACCTTCAAGGTTTCTGAAACCTACGCTTTTTACCAAATAACATTCCGCAATCGAATTACATAGCTTCTATTTTTTTTAATAGATGATCTGTTTCAACGGTGTTTTCGCCTGAGATTTTAGCTTTTTCGAGGGCTTTGAGGGCGTATTCTTTGGCTTTGGCTTTGCTTCCGAGTTTGAAATAGAGGGCAGCAGCCGTGTCATTGAATGAATAATTGTCTGTCAATGCAATCGCTTTCAAGGTCCAACCTGCCGCTTTTTCCAAATAATATTTGTCCGTCGTGGATTCGTAAACAGATAACGCTAAATTATTATACAAAAAACCGTTATAAGTCGGATATTGGTCAAAATGTTTGACCGCCGTGTTTAAAAAAAGTTCGGTTTCGTGCTTGCGCAAATGTTGGTTCACCGTGAAAATGCTCATCGATTTTTCTAATAAATCCTTCGGCAAATAGTTGGAACCGTAATCGCGTGCTTTATCAAGGTCGAAAATGCGTTGTTCATAATTGTAAGAAACCATACTTAAACGGTTCAAAACAATTTCATCAATGGTGTTATTAATCTTAACGGTATCATACGCTTCTATGAATGCCTTTTGGTTTTGAACTAAAAACGTAAATGTTTTTTGTTCCATCGTTTTAACGCTTGCCAAAATGATTTCCATATTATCTTTGGTCAACCAATCTTTTTCGGTTGCCAAATACGCCATATGAACGCTATCCAACAAAGAAAATTCGGATAAATGCTTTGCCATCAACGTTAATTTCTTCAAAATGGCTTTGGAACTATCGCCTTGTGCAAACCGATTTCTCAATAAATAGAATTGTTCATCTGGATTTGTTGCATTTTGACCTAATTCCATTAGTTTTTCAGTGGTCATCGTTCCCATTGCCCGATGCACTAATTCACCGTGTCCATTGATGAAAAGGTACGATGGATACGAACGAATCCCATATTGCATCGCAATGGAAATGCCTTCGCCATTATCCACATCTATTTTTGCATTAATGTATTTGTCCTTGAAAACCAACCCAACGGAATCATTTGGATACACTTTTTGAATCATATGTTCGCAATTATGGCACGACAACGAATACGCCGCGACGAAAATAAGTTTATTAGATTGTTGTGCTTTGGCTAATAATGCAGCCCAAGTCGTGGTGTCAGGTTCAAATGGGATGCCTTGTGCAATGAGCGCGTTCCATGTGAACCCGCTTACAAGCATCAAAAGTAACTTTCTCATTGATATAATTGATTTTAAGGATGAAATCCCGAAGGGATGCTACTTTGGTAACACAAATGCGACTCCACTCTCTACCTACAAAGTCCCGAAGGGACGACACTTGGGTAGATGCATTCGTTTTACCAAAGTGTGGTCCCTTCGGGATTGATTATCTAAAATCTTTGCAAAGTGGTTGATTAAACGCTTTTACGACATTCGCAATGCCTGTCGGGTCTAAATCCTCCCAACTAAATTCGCCTGTTGCTTGCGCATCAAAAAAGACCGATGCTGCATTTTCGGCGGCACTTTCAAGCAATTCTTTGCCCATTTCTTTGGATTTTCGTTTCAAAGTCTGTTTAATGGTCTCTTTGGCAACGACTTTACCTGCGGTTTTAACACCTGCTTTAGCGGCATTTGCGCCGCCGCCCGTTAAGACTAAACCAGCAATATTGCCCGCGAATTCCAATACAGACATCGTTTGATTCGCAATCGAAGAAAAACAAGCATTCGACGATTTTGCACAACCCGCCGCACACCGCACTGGAAATACACTCGGACAAGCATCCGCCCAACAAACAGGACCCACACCATGATACCCTGCTCCACAAGGCGTATAACAAAGTCCACCTTGATTCACTTTGCCATTGGAACAACTGGTTGGAATCTTGCCTACGCCGCGTCCATAAGAAGGTTTGGTACACGATACGCCCATATCCGTGAAGCCCGCAGGACAATCGGGACTACATACGCAACAGCCAACGGCATGAAAATTTGCCCGACATTTTGGATACATGATTTCACCACTCTTCTCGCAACCTTGTGAATTGTCTTTTTCACACCGCTTTCTCGCATTATTAAGGTTCAAACCATCGCCAAATTTCCACGGATAACCTGCGCCGCGTCCGTAAGGACCTGGTTTGGCACAAAACGCACCATCATCCCGAAACCCACTCGGACAACTCGCCCAACAAACAGGTCCAACCCCTTTATAACCCGCATTGCATTTCGGGTAACAAAGTCCTGCATCATAATCTTGATTCGGGGGGCATTGATTCGGAATCGTCCCAACACCGCGTGGCGACGACGCTGCCCAACACATATCGGCAACAGGTACAGGATTGGGATTGCCACTCTGCCTTGTAATTCGGAGCGATGAAACTTGGTCATTAAAATTCGCTAAGAAAGATTGGTCGCCCGTAAACGTAAAGGAACGCCCACCATAATTGGCGTGTTCGTAAACCGTAACGGATAAACCTGGAGGAATCTGAATTGAGGAGATTTGGTCGTTGCCAACGATATTTAAGGCACCCATATCAGGGTTACCGACGGCGAATGTTTGGCTTTTGCCTGCGAAATTAGCATGTTCATACACAATTACGGATGCTTGTGCTTGCGCGAAGACAGGAAGGCATAACATCAAACTTATGGAACATGCAAAGCCTAAAAATCTGAAATTCTTTTTCATTTGACTGATTTTTGATTAGAATAGTGACTGAAAAAGACTTTTTGAACCATGGATGATTCAAATTAAAAGCCTCTTTAGAATGGATTGCGTTCACGCAATCATCCCAAAGAGGCTTTTTTTAGTGATGTTCTGTTGAGAAGGTTTGTTCTACATGATGTAATGCTATTGTTTGTTTTCATTTA
>JBDLWG010000495.1:0-12026 GCA_039804385.1 Bacteroidota bacterium | reverse complement strand
TCGATTTTTTTTTGTCATTTTTCTGTCATTTTTACTAAACTTGTACTTTTAGAGCAATTGACACTATTAATGTGCAATATTCTGTAAGTTTGTACAAATTTATGGACTCTGTTACGAGCCCGCAAACCTTGTTTGATGACGGCGACCCATTAGATATTTTAATTTTAACACAAGTAACACTGGCTCCACTAACCTTAGTGACCGTCCGAGTGGTGGGCGTAATGCGGATGATAGACCAAGGCGTTGCGGATGATAAAATTATTGCCGTAGCTGAAAAAGATATGAGCGTTGTACATATTCAAGATATAAATGATTTGAATACTCCTTTTATGGATGAATTAAGGCATTTTTTTGAAAATTACACCCGTTTGGAAGGCAAATCCGTACAAGTGCCTGCCTTTTTGGATAAAAAAACCGCTAAAAAAGTCATTTTGCGCTCTTTGAAAAGGTACAAAGAAAAATTTATTTAAACATACGTTAAAAAATTATGCGAAAAGCCCCCTTTTGCGATTGAAGGTTTTGATATACATTTGCACCGAATTGGGATTTGGATAATCCACCCATACATAAAGTTGAAATTTTCACTCATGTCTATATTAGAAGGTTTTTTTCCAATTATTGTCTATCCGCTTTCAGACGGACAGCCTGTTCCGAATCCCAATCCGACTCGGGCAGGTCGAAATATGTTGATACCAACACCAACGGAATCTAAAAACATGCCTGCCGTTATTGCGCAAACCATGTATGGAGCTTGGTTTTTATTAGGTTTATCGGTGCTGTTGTTCTATTTCAGCCCTTTTTTGGGTACGATTGGGGTTCTTTTGGCGGCAATGCTCTTATTTTTGAACCATTTGCACCAACAAAACAAAAATATTAACTTGCCTTTTTCCATTCCCAAGATGGACAAGGTTCAAGGTAAAATAAGGGCTGCTCTTCAAAAAGTAGAAATGCCTACCATGACTTTAAAAAGAGTCACTTGGTCATTGGTTATTCTACTCTTATGTATATCATTTTTTTGTTATCCGAAGTTAACATTAGCTTACATCGGCATTGGATTATTTTTTTTGGTGAAAGACGGTACGGTTTTTAAAAAAAGCCCCTCTTTTCCGATACCGAATATTGAACGCACCACTACAAGCGAAAAAACAAAAACAAGGCCTGTCGCGCCGCCCGTCATCCTACCAACACCCGCGCCGAAGAAAGTTGTGAAACCCAAAGTAACCGAAAAAGTAGTCATACCTGTAGAACCAGAACCTAATTTTCCAATGGGCAATGAACCGAGTTTTCCAACGTCGAATGTTGAAAATCCAGCTTTGCCGAGTCCAGAAGAAGGTGATTTTAAGACCATCTTGGCAACCGTCATTGCCAAAACCGTTTCCGCAACCATTCCGTACGAAAGCATCAAAGGACAATCAGAAGAAGATTTTTATAATGTATTAACGCTTGCTTTTCCAGATAGGATTTTTCGAGATTTAATTATTGAGCCTTTTGATGGGAAACAACCGTACATTCCAGATATGATTTTCAAACATAGGGCAACCAATTTACATATCGATATCGAAGTAGATGAACCTTATGTGTCAAAAACAGGGCAACCGATTCATTATGCAGGTTACACACCTGATAATGCGCGGAACAAATATTTCAATCTTAAAGGTTGGGTAGTGATTCGATTTGCAGAGGAACAAGTGGTGAAAGACCCAAAAGCCTGTTGCAAGGTGATTGCAGAAGTCATTGAAACGATGACGGGCGATAAAACATACAGTCGGCGTTTCAAAAATGTGCCTGTGTTACCGCCTATCAAACAGTGGACAAAAGAAGAAGCCGCAATTTTATATCAAAAAAGACATCGTGCCACTTATTTGAAGTCCTAAAATTGAGATAATTGTCTATTTTTGCGCTAAAAATGGAATATGATTAAAAATATCAAAGGATTTGTTGTTGTTGCATCCATCATAGAAATTCTTTTGCTGACTTGTGGAAGAAATTTTTTCGGCATTTTTGTAAGTCCAATCGTACTGTTGTTGAACGGGCTTGGCATCAGTATCTATGCACTTTGGTACGCTAAAAGGGCTGAAACCTTACCCACGAATATCGAAAAAAGGGGTAAATGGCAGTTGCCTGTCTTAATCAGTATGGCAATTATGGGTGGGATTACGATTGTTAATTTAGTGAAAGCCGTGTTGCGTGTTGTACCGATTGATGTAAAAGCGTCTGATGTAATACCATTGTTACAAAAAATGGTTGCCCATTTTTTAGAAGGGAAACCTGTTTATAAAAGTTTCAATGATTTTGGTTACGATATCTACCCAACCTATCTGCCAACGCAATGGATACCGTTTATTTTCGCCGAATACTGGAAAACAGACTATCGGATGACTGCTACGATTGTCTTATTATTGGCATTAGCCTTCTTTTTTTATAAAATAATCCAATCCAATTTGACATTTTTACAAAAATTATTGCTAATTATAGTCAGTTGTGGGTTTGTTGATGTATTTTTGGCAGTAGATGGTTATACAATTGCCGTTTCGGTGGAACAAATGATTATGGGGTATTACATTTTTTTAGCAGTTGTTTTAGCGACTTCTAAGAATCCCATTTTAAGGGGTATTGCCATTTCATTGTGCCTCCTTTCGCGGTTTTCGTTTCTTTTTTGGTTGCCAATGTATGTGTTTAGTGTTTATATGTTGGAAGGCTACAAACCAACGTTGAAAATGGTTTCGACGATTGCGATTATAGGAATGGTTTTGTACGTACCTTTTTTGATTCAAGAACCCAATACGTTTTTTAATGCCCAAATTACCTATGAAAATGCAGCACTTGGAGAATGGAGTCGGGCCGATACACCGCCGCATTTAGGGAATGGTATGGGTTTGGCAACTCATTTTTATCATTTTTTAAATGCATCGATTCCAATCAAAATTAAAGCGGTACAATTAACAAATGTAATTTTATCTATGGGTGTAAGTATTTGGTTATCATTCTTTTTGTTCAAAAACAAACATCAATTGAATATCCCCATTTTCAATGTTGCTTCTTTAAAAATCTTAATTACCCTATTTTACGCCTTGATACAAGTGCCTTATGTCTATCTTTTTTATGTGCCACTCGGTATTACGTTTGTATTAATATTTGTACTATTTAATAGCAGCGCAAAAAGGAGTGAAGGTGGATAAATTTCGCACCGTTGGAGCAATTGTAAGGTGATAGATGTACGGATTTCACAGATTTTCACGGGATTTGGACGGATTTAGATTCAAAAATCCATCCAAATCTCGTGAAAATCCGTGAAATCCGTACATTCATCACCCTACACCAAAATTATTAGAGAACCTAATTTTTTATATCATTTGCGCAAAAGACAAATTTTGTTGTATATGTTTTAAATTCAAACTGGTCATCAAAACAGAACTTACATTTGGATTAGACAAGGCAAAACGCAAAGCTGTTTCTGGATTTAAAACGCCCGCACCTAATATTTTTTTAAGAATCACCAACTTCTGCCCCTCCCCCATCCGTTCAATCGTGGGCAACAAATCTTTTTTTTGCGGATGATATTCAACCATAGCCGCATCTAAATCATTGAAAATCAATTCAAATGCTTCATTTGTATAACCCGAAAAACCTATCGAATGCACGATTCCTTTTTGTTTTAATAATTTCAACGTATCCAATAATGCTGTTTGTTGAACGATTTTTACATCAGGATAAAACGCATGAATGAATAAAATATCAATCGAATCTGTTTTTAATTCATTCAAACTGCGCTCCACACTTTCATTGATTTTTTTACTTGAAAAATCATGATAATACGATTTTGTTTTCGGATTAAAATACTCTCCAATTTTAGTCGAAATTTGACGCTCAAAAGGTTGAATACCAATGCTTTGCAACGCCATTCCTAACTTCGTTTCTGCATCGCCATAGGAAGGCGCGGTATCAAAATAAGTGACTCCTTGCAGGTATAAACTTTCAATCAAACGCGTTGCTTCTTTTTGATTCGGCAGGTCATAAGGAGTCGGATATTTAATTTCCTGATTCCGCCCTAATTTGAAAGTGCCGTACCCAATCCGTGATAATGATTTCATATTAATTTTATAAACAAAATTTAATTTCTTTTAAATCAAAGGTTTTTATAATTTCCTCGTCTGTTTGCATTTGTAAACGCCCTGTATCGGTTACGCCTGTAATCGTACCGCGAAAAAAAGAACTATCTAAGCGTTGATACCAAGCCGATTGTTGATATTGATACAAATGTTGCAAATATAAAGCATCTAACCTGTCAAAATGACCGAATTTTAATAATAAGTAATACTGCTCCATTTTTTGACAAATTTGTTTCAAAATAAGTGTTAAATCATAAGTCGCACCTGTTTGTAATTTCAGAGAAGTAGCATTTGGCGAATTATCAGAAAATTTTATCTGATTAATATTTAACCCTATTCCAATAATAGAATATTGCAAATGAGTACCTTGAATTCCATTTTGAATCAAAATACCTGCAATTTTTTCCTTTCCAACATAAATATCATTCGACCATTTGACCCAAACAGACCTCTGCGAATCATCCAAAAGAGCTGCCACCGTATCACGTACCGCAAGCGCAACCGCCTTATTTAACATAAACTGTTGCCGAATCGCCAATGTTTTAGGGTATAAAATCAGGCTTAAAGCCATATTTTGATACGGTTCACTCTCCCACCGACTGCCAATTTGTCCCCTACCCGCCGTTTGATTCGGCGTAAATACTGCCGTACCCTCACTTGGTTTACTTTTTGATACTAAGGATAATGCCATTTGATTTGTGGAAGGCAACTCAGGAAAATAATGAAATTCTTTTCCCATAAAAAGTGTGTCAGAAATAGGAATCAATTGTTATTTTTTTTGTAACTTTACGGGTTAAGGCGTAAATTCGCCCCAAATATAGTTTCGTTCATGCGGAAAGCATTGATTGTTAAGTACTTCCGAATTACAATAAATAATAGTATTTTTATTGTACACCTGTTTCCCAACAATCTGAAATGCTCACGCGCTAATTTTTCACAAAATTAAAAATAATTTTGAGTTTGAATTCATCATCATCAAAGCCTTCATCTAAAAAAAGTGCTGTGAAAGCACCACAAACGGTTGTTTCGGATTCATTAAACGACTTGATTGTTGATGCGATGCAGGACATTAAAGGCAAAAATATTGTCAAATTGGACCTTAAACACTTGCACGATGCACCAACCAATTGTTTTATCATTTGTGAAGGCGAATCGAATGTACAAGTGCGCGCCATTTCCGATAGCATTTATCGAAAAATCAAGGAACATTTGCAAACAACTCCGAGTCACATCGAAGGCGGTACTCAATCTAATTGGGTTGTGATGGATTATTTTGATACCGTTGTACACGTTTTCCAAAAGGAAACGAGAGCGTATTACGATTTGGAATCCCTTTGGAGCGATGCTAAAACAACGGAATATCAGGATGTCTAAACCTATTTTGGTAAATTTATAATGTTTTTAGAGCATTTGTTTTAAAATCATGTAAATTGCCCAAATAAGGATCCTGACAAACCTATTTGTTCATTCAAACGAATCGAATCATTTAATACATCGAAAAATATACATGGAGAATAATGATAATAATAAGCCGAATGGCGCAAAATTCAATAATTATTGGATTTACGGCTTGATAGCATTGTTGTTGATTGGCATCAATTTTTACAGCATCGGCACGTCTGACCGAAAGCAAAAGACGTGGGATGAATTTGAAAAAATGGTGAAGGAAAACGATGTTAAGAAAGTGAGCGTTGTCAATGATCAGACTTGGGAAATTACTATCAAGGATGAATTGTTAGACAAATACGGGTTGACGAAAGCGAAATCGCCGTCAGCAAGTAGCAGGGCGCATTTTAGCATGGAGCCTGGTGATTTTCAATATCGGGCAAAGCAATATGATGATTGGCGCGTCCAAGCGGCTGCTAAAAATCCGCCTATAACGCTTACACCGTTAGACCTCCAAAAGCGGGAAAATATTTTAGGTCCGATTTTGGGTTGGTTGATGCCTTTTGTGGTTTTGGTTGGTCTTTGGATTTTCATTATGCGGCGCATGGGCGGCGGTGCTGGCGGTCCAGGGGCGCAGATATTCAATATTGGCAAATCCAAAGCGGCTCTTTTTGACAATACAGCGAAAGTTAACATTACATTTGCGGATGTTGCTGGTTTGAATGAGGCAAAAGAGGAAGTCATGGAAGTCGTTGATTTTTTGAAAACACCCAAAAAATATACCGCGTTAGGTGGTAAAATTCCGAAAGGTGTTTTATTAGTGGGTCCTCCAGGAACGGGTAAAACGTTGTTGGCGAAAGCGGTTGCAGGAGAAGCGGGTGTGCCTTTTTTCTCCATTTCGGGTTCTGATTTTGTGGAAATGTTTGTGGGCGTAGGTGCGTCACGGGTGCGGGATTTGTTCCGTCAAGCGCGAGAAAAAGCACCTTGTATTGTGTTTATTGATGAAATTGATGCGATTGGGCGTGCACGCGGACGCGGTGCTTTTCAAGGTGGTAATGACGAGCGTGAAAACACCTTGAATCAATTATTGGTTGAAATGGATGGTTTCAGCACCGATAAAGGCGTGATTATGATGGCTGCGACGAATCGGGCGGATATATTAGATTCCGCATTGATGCGTCCAGGTCGTTTTGACCGCCAAATTGGAATCGATTTGCCCGATTTACAAGGTCGGGAACAGATTTTCAATGTGCATTTGCGCAGTATTAAAACCTTACCTGATGTGAATCCTGCGGCATTGGCAGAATTAACGCCTGGTTTTGCAGGTGCCGATATTGCCAATGTTTGTAATGAAGCGGCTTTAATTGCAGCAAGACGCAGCAAAACAGGTGTTGACATGGATGATTTTAATTATGCGTTGGATAAAGTAATTGGTGGTTTGGAACGCAAAAGTAAAATTATCGCGCCACACGAAAAGGAAATCATTGCATTTCACGAAGCGGGACATGCTGTTGCAGGTTGGTTTTTGGAACATGCGATGCCTTTGTTGAAAGTAACGATTGTTCCACGCGGCATTGGTACTTTGGGTTATGCTCAATATTTGCCAAAAGATGAATATATCACGCGTTCAGAAGCTCTTTTGGATCGTATGTGTATGACTTTGGGCGGACGGGCAGCTGAAGCAGTTGTTTTTGGTAAAATTTCAACAGGTGCGCAATCCGATTTGGATTACGTGACGCGGATGGCTTATAGTATGGTTGCGATTTACGGGATGGATGAAAAAATAGGCAATGTTTCCTATTATGGGATGCAGCAAGATTCGTTCAACCGTCCTTATTCCGATAATACAGCGATGTTGATGGATGAGCAAATTCGCAAAATGATTGATTTTCAATATGATAGGGCTAAAAAATTATTGAATTTGCATCGAGAAGCGTTGAATCTTTTAGCAAATCAACTGTTGGAAAAAGAAGTTTTATTGAAAACAGATGTAGAGAAATTGATTGGTAAGAGACCGTTTCCAATTCCAGAATTGCACGGAAAATTATAATTTTCAATTTATTTAAAATAAAAATGCGTCTATTGTTGCCAATAGACGCATTTTTATTTTACAATTTATACTTTGTGTTAGGTGCTTTTGGGATGGATGTACGGATTCAACGGATTTTCACAGATGGGTACGGATTTTTTAATTTTTGCTTGTTTTTCGCGTCTCCATGCAAAAAATCCGTACCCATCTGTGAAAATCCGTTGAATCCGTACATCCATCCCAAAAGCACCTAACACAAAGTATAATTGGTATAAAGTAAAAACGGAATCAAGAAATGATTTCTTAATTCCGTTTTTACTTTATAGTTGAAACAAATTCTTAATTACTAAAAGGATTCGCATATTTTGCTTCTGCAAGCATTTTCGGATCCGTCAATGTTTTCAAGAACGCAATCAAATCCGCTTTTTCAGTCACGCTCATATTCAAACCTCTTGGGGGTGCGCTATTCGGGTCGCTATTACCACCACCACTGCCACCGTAACCACCTGGCTCAATCATACCACCTTGTGAAACGCGGCTAAATGTCCGAAGACGAGGGAATAAATTAGGATGATTCCGCACTTGACTATTGTAATGTTCCACAACTTGTTCCAAATTTTGGAAACGACCATCGTGCATGTAAGGCGCAGTCAATGCCACATTGCGCAAAGTCGGCGTTTTAAACGCACCATTGAAATTGGTATTGCGATTCAACGCCCCTACCCCATTATCTGCATAACTTTCATCCAAACCAATGTTGAAGGTTTCTTTGCCTGCTTTCCCATCAATGCCATTAAAATTGACTCCACCATGACAGTTCCCACAATGTAAATCATTGAAAAACAATTCTTTACCCCTTTTTTCGGATTCTGTAAAATTAGCGAAATTTGACTTTTTGCCTTCATCAAATTTAGCACGATACGTCACAATAGAGCGCAAAAACTGAGCAACCGAAGCGGCAATCCGTTCTTTTGTAATCTCGTTAGAACCATACGCTTTTTCAAATAGGGGTGCGTAATAGTCTATTTTTTTCAATTTATCTGCCAATTTATCCATATCTTCCATGCCCATTTCGATATGATTCTGCACAGGTTGGAGCGATAAATCTTCCAAAGACCCTACCCGTGTATCCCAAAAATAGACTTTATCCGAAGTTGGATTGGTAAATGCCATCGCATTCCGCGCCGTCTTTTTGCCTTCAAAACCAGCACTCAATGCTACTGGATCTGCAAAACCATTTTCTTGTTTATGGCAAGAGGCACACGAAACCAAGTTATTCAAAGACAATTTTTTGTCATAAAACAAAACCCGCCCCAAAGTTGCCCCATTATCGGTGATGGGATTGGTCGGATTATCCGACAAAGCAAAACCTGCTTCCGTCATTACAGGCAATTGATAATTATACGGTTGCGATGGCAACTTCAAACTATTTGCCTCATACTGGCCAGTTGGATTGTCCTTGTTACAGGCAATTCCCAGTGCTATCAAAGCACCTAAGCCAATTCCTGCGATTTGAATTTTACTCATGATACTGCTCAATTTAGTTTTTAAGTAAGAGAGTTTAATAAAAGCTATCGTTTATTTGCCTCGTGCATTTAAACGGCAACGTTCACGCAAAGATAGCTTTTTGATAAATATTAAAATGTTAAATTCGTGACTTTAAATGTTAAAATTTGAACGTAATGAACAAATTGCCAAACCCTTTTAGGAGAAAAGTACCTTCACTACTAATTTTACCCACTTTATTAAATTGTGGATTCGCCGTAAAAATCTTCTCCTCTTTCAAATCTTGGGACGTATAATAATACGTCGCTTCTGTACCCATGCTGATTTTAGGTGAAAATCGATACCAAATACCGCCGATTGCACCTGTTTTGAAAGTCCAACCACTTTCTACTGAACGCGCAATATCGAATCCTGAATCAATAATCAACTCTTTTTTGGAAAAACCTATGCCCACATCAAAACCATAGGTGAAATACCATTTTGCATCCAATTCACTTTGTTTTTCAATGCCCAATCGCGTTGCATAATTCATGAATCGGTCGGTCCGCGTATCTATAAAAGTACCATCACTTTCTTTAAGGGAACGCAAAGCGACCGTCAAACCTGTGCGAACTGCTGTCGTAGGGTTCAATTTATACTTGTAAGTGAGCAGGTAAGGGTTCAATTCGTTGCTTTTGCCTCCGAATAATTCAAAAATTTGCCCCAAAAACGCATTCGCATCTACCCCGATTTCATGTTTGGAAGCATGGTCAAGGACTTTTTTCTTTTCTTTTTCTTGCGCTATTGCCACAGCGGAGAGGGAACAAAAACTGCCTAATAAGAGTGCTTTTTTTAATCGTATCATTTCAGATTGTATTTTAAATAAAAGTTGAAAGTTGATTTTTTTGACCTATCATAAAACGATTCTTTCCAACATCGTGCTATTTGCTTGATTGACTGATGGCGAAAATAAATATAACTGATTTGTTATCCCAAATATTTTAGTAGGGTTTGAACGACAAGCCACACTTCGAGTCAAATTGTAATTCGGTGCGTTGTAAATATCCACTCGACGATTGGTCGCGGCGTAAATATTTAAATTCGCATCAATATAAAAATGATTATAATTGCCATTATTATTAAGTCGTTTAGAAAAAACAACTTGTCTATTGTAAAGGTTCCCCTGTTTGCCTGTGACGAAAAAAGACCCATTCGGTGCAAAGATAAATCGTTGATTATCAATGAGATTTGCGCCATTGGTATTGGCATCGATTCGAGAAGCCAGATTTTGAGTATTATAATTTTGAAAAATCATCACGCGTGCTGTTTCAGTATTGGGTTCTATGGCAAAAAAAGCATCTGTTGTTGGTACTTTAAAAAGTTGCCATGCAATCCCGTCTGTAAAAGAAACATTCGCAATCTGACTCCCCAAAGCCAAATCCGTCATAAACAATTGAATACTACTTTTTTTCGGGTCTTCTACAACCGTGCAAAAGGCACGTAACGCCCCTCCAGCTACAGACGCAGGCGCATTACGCGTCCCGAGAAACATACTCAATTGAGTCTCTAATGTAATAGGATTGAGGCGCTGCATCAAGCCCGACCCCAAACTATTAGATATATATAACGAAGGTGCAGCAGACTCGTCATCCAAACTCATCGTCGTTACATCATCCATCTCAACTTTTTTCTCCTGCTCCTGTCCTTGCGCGGCATTGGTTTTCAACGTCGTAATTAAGTTACCTGTCTTGTCCAACAAAAGAAAAGAATTAATTTTTGCACTATGAAAAACATGGTCACCAATATTGGAGATTTCAATAATATCGCCGCCACCTGACAAGGTAACATTAATACTACTCACCAAATGATCCCGATAACGCGCAAAAAGTCGAAAAGAGACTTTTTGCCCTGCAATTGTCACCGAATCCGTGAAGGTATTTTGATATTTATCACCAATCCGAGTAACCAATCCTGCGGTTCGAAAAAGGGTATCGTTCGGCTGCATATCGCGCACTGTATCATTGATAGCGCGAATGATTTGATAGTCTATAAAATCAGAAGTGGGCAGCGCATTCCAAGTAATTTTATATCTATTCCCTTGTAATTCAACGACTTTGAGCGTCAACGGATGCGAATCGTAACCTGATAAGTCAATGGGTTTATCGCAACCACCAACCAGAAGGGTCATTAAAAACAGGGTGAGGTGAAGGTATCGCTTCATTTTAAAAATCGTTTGTTATCGTAAAAAGAATAAAAATACAACTTTTTTTAATACTGGAAATAAAAAGAATGTTTTTTTTGTAAAAACGCACCAATTTAGAAATCTGCTGCTTTTGGCTAGTCTATTAAACACAATGAATAGATATTATGTCAAGTTTATGTAAAAAGATGGTTGATTGTAAAAATAATTTAGCCAATTATTGTCAATTTATTTAAAAACAATTATCTTGCACTGAAATCTTGGTTTTGAATTTGCATGAAACCCTTAAATATTCGCTTGATATGAGAAATATACCGTTTTTGTTACTACTTATCAGCCTTTGTTGTGCTGGAACCGCCGCTTTTGCAGGCAAACCTGAACGAAAATACGAAAAAACACCTGCTAATTTTAACTTAAAATATAAGCAGGATAGTGTTTTCACGAGCGATAGCGTTCGGCTCAATGTGTGGAATTATGAACCTATTTCAGTCGATAGTGTTCAAAAACCAGTTATTGTGATGGCTTATGGCGATGCAGGCAACATGTCCTATTGGATAGAGCAGGCAGGCGCGTTGGTGGCGGCAGGCTATCGGGTCATTGCCTTTGATTATCGCGGTTTTGGGGGCAGCGATGATTTCAAAATCAATGAAAATCAATTGTATTATAATGAATTCGGAGCCGATTTAGCCGCGATTTTAAATTACACAAAATTTAAATATCCCACTCAAAAATGCGGTTTATATGCCTTATCCATGGGTACTTTGGCAGGTGTTTTGGCATTGTCTAATTTAAAAACGGGGATTGATTTCTTTATTGG
>JBDLWG010000494.1:0-5553 GCA_039804385.1 Bacteroidota bacterium | reverse complement strand
TTTTTCAAAACGCCAAAATCTTTCCCATCCACCACATAATATTGATAGCCGCGCACCACATCGGACCCATAACCAAGGGCACGACTGAAATTATAAGGCTGTTTTGCCGACATTAAATTCGTGCGCCCTCTGAAAATGGTTTCCCAAGTAAATCGGTTGCCTATAGGGAAATAGTTTGAAAAACCCGCACGGATAAACAAATTATTGACATCATCCTTACGTAAAAGTCCATTTTTACTAACCGTTACATAAGATGAAATACCACTATGTGGATAAGGGCGATTATCCCGATTGTCAAAACCAATGGAATAATTTAAACTCAAATATTGTTGTCGCGTCGCACCATTTAAAAAATAATCGGGATTATAACGCGCCACCGTATCCGCAACCTGCACATCTCCATAAGTGATAGACATGGATTGCGAAGACAATAATTGAGGGCGATACGAAAAACCAAGCTCTATACCCCAAGATTTTACAATTTTTTGTTGGTTATCTTTGAAAAATTCGAGTGTATTGCCTTTGGTCAACACGCCGATTTCGCGGTTAAAAGCGTAATTCGTACTAATGCTCATGCCCAAAGTCTGCGTTTGATTGAGGGCGGGCAACGAATAACTCAAACTATATCGGGGCGTGTAACCCGCTTGCGCCACGAATTGCAACGGGTCTCTGCGCCCCGTCAAGTTTCGATAAGTGGTACGCAAGCCATAATTCGCCCGCGAAAAACTATGATTATGTTCATTCCACCAAACGCTGAAATTTCTATCCGCGATTTCAAAAATCGGTACGGGCCAGATATACCAAGTTTCATATACTTGAATTTCTAAATTGGCATGATTATTTGGACTCCAATTTTTCAAATTCATCGTCACCCGCGTAAATAAACTCGTATTCATCAACCGTAATCGATTCAATTCCAAGGTTTTACTTAAATCTTCTTGAGTTAAAGAGTCGCCTGGACGCAGCGTTAATTCTCGAAAAATCGTACTCGTGCGTGTTTTTCGGTTTCCGACAAAGTAGATAGAATCAATCGTAACTTTTTGAGCAGACAAGTAGTTTTGGCAACCAAAGCAAAAAAATAAATAAAAAAAAATTCGTTTATGAGGCATTATTAGACATTTTGTCATTAAAAAAAAACAAAGATATAGATTCCCAAAATCCTAATTTAAAATATTTCCACACCAAATGAAGAAAGAGATAGGTACGATGCAATCCTTTTTTTTAAATTTGTAGCGTTCTGCCCAGCGCGATGCCGCGCCGAAATGGGTAAAACGTTCTTAACCAATAACTTATAGCGAAATATCCCTATATTTTTGAATTTTTAAATCTGAAAAAACAAATCAAAAAGGAATGAATCGTTGCTTTAAGCCAGCCACTGCGCTGTTTTGTTACGTGATTGGGACATCAAGTTGTACTCAATTGCAACCTGTTGAGATTAAAGGGGATGATGGTCTCGTCCTCGAAAAGTATGCCGTTGACAAAACCACCAAACAAAAACAGGGTATTTACACGCGTTTTTCTGAAAATGGCAATTTAAATGAAACGGCTGAATTTAAAAAAGATGTCATGCATGGGAAACGAACTCGATTTTATCCAAGTGGTAAAGTCGAAGAATTTTATTTTTACAAACAAGGCAAAGAACATGGGAAATACAAAGGTTTCCATGAAAACGGTAAACTCAAAAAAGAGGGACAATACGTCAATGGAGTCATGGACGGCGAATGGAAATTTTACTATCCAACAGGTGCTTTAAAAACGGTTTGTGTTTTTAAAGACAATTTAGAAAACGGTTTGTTTAAAGAATACACCGAAAAGGGGATTTTGACCGCCGAAGGTACGTATGTCAATGAAAAAGAACATGGTTTATTGAAAATTTATGACGATTCGACAGGGCAATTGAAGCGGCAAATGCACTGCGATAATGGAACCTGTCGCACGACTTGGGTAAGCCCCGATTTTCGAGATACGTCTAAAAATTTGTAAATTAGCTTTTTAAAACACATAGGACACATAGGGTTCATAGAACACATAGAATAGAACACATAGAACTATGTGTTCTATGAACCCTATGTGTCCTATGTGTTTCACAAACCCAAGTTAGATTTTTTGAAAATTATTCAACAAAATACCATTAAAAAGATTCAAATTGCTTATTTTTGCGGTCAAATCTTTCATTTTTAACATATAAAAAGTTGCGGCACTTCTTAAACCACTTATAGTCAAGAGAAAACAATGGCAAAAAAAACCACTGAGGATCCTCGACCGCAGAAACTTCGAGGGATATTTTTATTGTTCTTGTCTTTATACCTGTGCATCGCTTTCACATCGTACCTATTTACATGGGAAACCGATAGCGATTTGGTGAATCGATTTTCGTTAGATTTGCTCGTCTCCGACAAGCAAATGGAAAACTGGTTAGGACGCTTGGGCGCAATCGTGTCCAATTTATTTTTTTATTGGTTATTCGGATTGCCATCGTTTGTGATTGTATATCTACTTTTCTTGTATGGTATTGGCATTGTCAATGATGTGCCGACAGAACGCTATGCTAAACGATTCAGAAACAGCATTTTATGGATGGTGGCGGGTTCTATTTTGTTGGGATTCGTGTCATCGCTTTGGGGGGCGCAATTCCCTTGGGGTGGTACTTTTGGTTTGGGCATTAGCAGTTGGTTGGCGGGCTTTGTGGGCAAATTTGGAGTGGCTGTTTTAGCTATTTTTGCCTTTATCGGACTCGTGATTTGGACGTTTAACCCTGATATTGCGGGTTTCAACAAGTCAAAAGCAGAGGATTTTATTTATAATATTTGGGACGGACGCTATCGGACAGGTGATGCGAAATTTCAAGCAGCACAAGCGGCACGCACCGCAGAGGACGTAGCAATGGATAAGGTTGCGGCTGAAAAACCAAAATCGAAGGATAAACCACCTGCTTTAACGCCCAAAAATGAGAAAGTACCTGCTATTTCACTCGCGCCTATCAAGGCAAATGAGAAAGGTTTCATGGAGGACGCATTAGGAGAAACCGAAATACCTGTAACGATTCCAAAGGAAAAAACAGAGAAAAATCCGAAAATCGCCTTAGAAAAAGCACCTGCGGAAGGCGAAAAACCACCTGCGGAAGGCGAATTGCAGGTTTCAAACACGCCCAAAGAAAAACCTGCGAGCCTTAAAGCGGGCGAAGGAACGGCTTTGGAAATTGCCGTACCGAGTGCTAATGTATCCGTGGAAGTGGAAATGCCTCCGACAAAAGTGTCTAAACCGAAACAGCCACAAACCTTGTTTACGGGTATGACGGATGAGGAATATGGCAAAATTGGTACGCCTTATGATTCAACGGCGGATTTGCCTGCCTATGAACGCCCCGTATTGACGTTGTTGGATAATTATGATGATGCCAAAGTGGAGGTGGATCGGGCTGAGTTGGAGTATAATAAAGACCAAATCATTGAGACTTTATTGAATTATAAGATTGAAATTACCAAAATTCGCGCTACGGTGGGTCCGACCGTTACGTTGTATGAAATTATTCCTGCGGCGGGCGTGCGCATTTCGCGGATTAAGAATTTGGAAGATGATATTGCATTGAGTTTGTCGGCTTTGGGGATTCGGATTATTGCGCCGATGCCAGGAAAAGGAACGGTTGGGATTGAAGTACCGAATAAAAAGAAGCAAATTGTTTCATTGCGAGAAGTTTTGATGTCCGATAAATTCCGAAAATCGGATGCTGATTTGCCGATTGCTTTGGGTAAAACCATTCAAGATGAAGTTTTTGTAGTGGATTTGGCAAAAATGCCCCATTTATTGATTGCGGGCGCGACTGGACAAGGTAAATCGGTGGGTATCAATACGATATTGATGTCGTTGTTGTATAAAAAACATCCGTCTCAATTGAAATTGGTGTTGATTGACCCTAAAAAAGTGGAACTTTCGCCGTATGCGAAGATTGAAAATCACTATTTGGCGTATTTGCCCGACCAAATGGAACCGATTATAACCGATACAGCGAAAGTCGTCAATACGTTAAATTCGTTGTGTATTGAAATGGACAATCGATACGATTTGTTGAAAAAAGCGCAGGCGCGGAATATCAAAGAATATAATGAAAAATTTGTATCTCGGCGGTTGAATCCCGAAAAAGGACATGCGTATTTGCCTTTTATCGTGTTGGTGATTGACGAATTTGCGGATTTGATTATGACGGCGGGCAAAGAAATTGAGTTGCCGATTGGTCGTTTGGCGCAATTGGCGCGGGCGGTTGGGATTCACTTGATTATTGCGACGCAACGTCCTTCGGTCAATATCATTACAGGCGTTATCAAGGCGAACTTTCCAGCGCGTTTGGCGTTTAAAGTAACTTCCAAGATAGATTCGCGGACGATTTTGGATTCTGGCGGCGCGGATCAGTTGATTGGACGCGGAGATATGTTGTTATCGGCGGGTAGTGATGTGGTGCGTTTGCAATGCGCGTTTGTGGATACGCCCGAAGTGGAGCGCGTCATTGATTTCATCGACCAACAACAAGGCTATCCAAAACCGTTTTTCTTACCCGAATTTAAAGGAGAGGAGACCGAACATGGGCCCGCAAGCCTTGCTTTGGATGATTTAGACGATATGTTAGATGATGCAGCGCGGTTAGTGGTTCAAAATCAACACGGTTCGACTTCGATGATTCAACGGCGATTGAAATTAGGATATAATCGGGCGGGCAGAATCATGGATCAATTGGAAGCACTCGGCATTGTCGGTCCGAATGAAGGCAGCAAACCCCGAGAAGTATTGTATCACAGCGACCCAGAATTAGAAGCATTTTTGAAAAATTTAAAGAAAAAAAGGAACGCATAATTCGACAAATCCATTACAACCTTTGGAGGGTTTGAAACCCTTCAAAGGTTTGATAATCAATATTTTATAAAAAATTAAAATAGCGATTTTTCTAAAAGCTACTACATATGACATCTATTACTTTAGGAAAATTAATCGATTTGCTCAATCGGGAATTGGAACAACATCATCATGACCCGATTGGTCTTGGGGAATCTTTTCGCAAAACGGTAGTTTTCAAAGGCGAACTCAATGAGCATTTGAATAAAGATTTGCCTATGATACCGTCTTTGGAAGAGGGCGGTTGGGTCGAATTTAAACGTGTTTTGCATAAATTGGGCATTTATCAATCCGTTCGGAAGAAAAATTTGCCTTTTTCGACGATTATAGAAGGTGATTATTTGTTATATGATTATACCGAAAAAATTCATCTAAGCGCGATTGTCGCTTGTTCCGATTTGGCAGATTTGGAACAAAAAATGGCTTCTTGGGGCGGCACGTTGAATCGTTTTTCGACTTGTCAGATTCCCATTGTTCATGGAAAAATTCGCCGATTTCAATTGGAATGCACCGATTTAGCCACTGGCGAACACCATGTGCTGCACAAAGAGGGCGTACATGATGAACATTTTACGGCTTTCGACCAATATGCTAAAATTGAAGTCCAATGGTTAGAATCCTAATTTTATTTTAAAATTTATTGATAAAATCAAGCACAAGGTGCGGCAA
>JBDLWG010000493.1:0-9565 GCA_039804385.1 Bacteroidota bacterium | reverse complement strand
AAAAAAGGGCTTGAATGTCATTATAAGGCATGAAAGCGATTTTCTCCGCATCGAATGCGCCGAGAAAAGCAGGCGGCAAATAGGTGTCAAACGGGCGGGCTTTGCCCACCGTGAGAATGAGTTGCACCATCAATTTCGTAATTTCAGTTTTACCTTTTTTCGCCTCCGCCCAAAAAAACGATTCGGTTTCAAAAAGGGCATTTTGCGCTTTCACGGCGGTTGGCAAGGTGACACAAAAATCAAGATTGCCCATGATTTTGGTACAATCAAAGGCGTTGAAAAAATCTTTAGCAACTTTATTTTTTAATTCTTCTTCTCGGATAGCGTCATAAGTCATGATGTTGATGCAAGTTTGATTTAAAATAGGCTTAGATACCCTTTTATTTGGCGCGAAAATAGTCTTTTTTTAAACTTGAACGCCAGTATATTGGCAAAAAAAACTATTTTCGCCCCTCGACTTAGGTAAACCCTCATTTTAAAACAAATATTTTTAAAAATGTCTTTACAAAGTGACCTCTATAGCAGCTATCAAAAAGCAACCTATGACCTTCAAATTGGGGTAAAAATCGCCGCGCTCATCTATGAACCTTTTGAAGCACCCTATTTTCTAAAAGCGTTGAATGCGTATCGGGCAGAGATTGCGCAAACGGCTGTGACCAATATTCATATTCAAAGTGTTCTAAATCAATTGGTTAGAGCAGGTTTTATGATGACTTTGGGTAAAAATCAATATCGGATTTTGACTTCGTTTTCCAATTATTTTTTGGATGAGGTTTTTCACAAAGACGCAGAGATTCCAACCGTCATTGCGTGTATCCGAAAGACCGAGCCGAATGTCGGATATCAATATTATCGCGTTGAGATTCCATACTTATATCGGTGTTTGCGAGAGATGCAAATTGCTTATTATCAAGATAAAACAGATATTTTTCAAACGAATTTAAATCAACTTTTTCAATATCCCAATACGCTTTTTAATAATATTGGAGATGCGATAGAAGTGTTTTTTCCGAAAATATTTGATAAATATCGGGTTGAAAAGTGTCCACCTAAAATGCGGGCGATGCTTTTGAGACAAATTACGTTTGAAAGCAATATGTTACTCACGCCTGCGCCTGCTTATCAAAGTTATATTTTTGATAATCTTACTGCTTTTGAAGCGGAGGATTGTGCGGTTTTGGCAGATAATTTAGCGGAAACGGCACTCTATTGTGGTGATTTTGAACGGGTTAACTTGTTGATGCCTTTGTTATCGGATTTTGAAAAAGCCTTTTATACGGCTTGGCTTCATCTGATACAAGCCGATATTGAGGTAGCGGCGGCGGATTTGTTGATTGCTCAGAAAGCCTTGCGCAAGGAGACAGGCAATCCCAAAGCAGCTTTGACCGAAATGTCTGCGTTAATACAGTTTGTCATTTGGGTCAAAACGCAAGATACGGCTTTAATTGCCAAAATTGAAAGTTCCTATAAGTCGATTACCAAATTTAGGACGAATTTTGAACAGTCGTACACGCATTTTTTGGCGGTAGCGATGGCAGTGAAAAATCAAAAAAAGGAAGCCCAAGCGGTTTTCAATCGAAGTGTACCCAAATATAGTACAGGGATTCATCAATTTTTCTATGTTCTGACCCGTTTTTGGGTCGATAGGCATGCAGTGGATAACGATACGAGTTTAATATCTTTTTATAAACACTTGCAAAAAAGTGGTTATAAATGGTTGGCAAGTGAGATTGTAGCGATTTTGAGTGCGCTTAGACCAACGGATGAAGTGTTGCAAGCAGATTTGGAAAATCAACTTAATCTGTTGAAAACCAAACCTTTATACGATATTGTGCCGCATGTGGATGAATGGGAATCGGCGTTGAACGCCCTGATTGGCATTACGCCTACGAGAACGATGGTTTCTAATAAAGAAAATGATTCGCGTTTAGTGTGGTTATTGGATTTTGAGGGGAAAGCAATTCAGCCCAAAGAGCAAACTTTTGGCAAAACGGGCTGGTCTGGCGGGCGCAATGTGGCATTGGCGCGGGTGAAAAATCGGGAAGTCAAAAATATGACTCCGCAAGATGTGCAAGTGGCTAAAACGGTGACCGCAGGGACGGGATATTACGGTGCTTCGGAATATGATATAGAATGGGCGAAAGCAGTGCCTGCGTTGATTGGACATCCGTTGTTATTTTTGATGAAATCGCCTGCGATTGCCTTGCAATTGATTGAAACGACTCCTGTTTTGATTGCCAAAGAGCATAAAAATGGCTATGAATTAACCTTTTCGGAACCCATTACACAAGGAGAATTACAAATCATTAAAGAATCGCCAACGCGTTATAAAGTATTGAAAATCAAGGATGTACATTTGAGAATTGTTCAAAGTATGAATGCAAATGGTTTGTTCATCCCCGTCAAAGGGAAGGAGAAATTGCAAAAAGTATTGGAAACCTTGTCAGGTGCTGTGGAGATTCAATCGAGTTTGGTTTTGAATACTGAAAATTTGCCTTTCGTGGATTCAGATGCAAATATCCACATTCACTTATTGCCTGTGGGCGATGGTTTTCATGTCGAATTTTATGTAAAACCATTGTTGGGACAACCGCGTTATTTCAAACCAGGCGAAGGTGAAGCCTCTGTGATTGGCGAAATGGACGGTAAAAAAGTACAAACGAAACGAAATTTAAAATTAGAATCGCAAAATGAAAAAAATATTCGGTCGCAAGTGCCGCTTTTAAAAGAGTTGCGCCCGCGTCATGGGATTTGGGAATTGGAAAATACCGAACATTGTTTGGAATTATTGATGCAACTCAATCCTTTATTGGAGCAAAAAGCGATTAGTGTGGAGTGGCCCAAAGGGGAAAAATTTAAATTATCGAAAGTCGTTGGTTTCGATTCGCTTTCGATGCAAGTGAAAAAGTCGAATGATTGGTTTGAAGTTTCGGGCAGTTTGAAAGTGGATGATACCTTGGTTTTGACCATGCAAGAAGTATTAAATTTGGCAGAAAAAGAGAAAAGCCAATTTATTGAGTTGAGTCCGGGCAAATTCATGGCATTGACGAATGAATTGCGGCGGCGTTTGCGCGAAATCAATAGTTTATTTAATACGACGAAAGATGGTGCTTTGCAAATGCACCCGTTAGCGGCTCCTGCGTTTCAATCGTTTACGGATTTAGTACCGAATGCAGATTTGGACAAAAAATACAAGGATAGTTTGGCAAAATTGCAAAAAGCATTCAAGAAAAAGTTTGAATTACCAAAGGATTTCAAGGCAACATTGCGCGAATATCAATTAGAAGGTTTTGAATGGTTGTCGCGGTTGTCGGCATGGGGTGTCGGCGCGTGTTTAGCGGACGATATGGGATTGGGTAAAACCGTTCAAGGCTTGGCATTGATACTGAGTCGGGCATCGAAAGGGGCGACTTTGGTGCTTGCACCTGCCTCCGTTTGTCGAAATTGGGAGGTGGAATGTCGCAAATTTACGCCGACTTTGAACCCAATCTTGTTTAGCGACAGCGATAGAGAATTGACCTTAGAAAATGCAGGTGTAAACGATTTGTTGATAACCACCTATGATATGATGGCGCGTTCCAACGAAATGTTCGCAAAAAAGGAATTTGCAACCATCGTTTTGGATGAAGCGCAGGCGATTAAAAACAAAACGACGAAACGTTCTGAGGCGGCAATGCAATTGAAAGGTGATTTTAAAATCATTATGACAGGTACGCCGATGGAAAATCATTTGGGCGAATTATGGAATTTATTTCAATTCATCAATCCCGGATTATTGGGCAGTCCTGATAGATTTCAAGAAAAATTTGCTTTGCCGATTGAGAAAAATGGCGATGAAGCTGCCCGTGACCAATTGCGTAACTTATTGAAACCCTTCATGTTACGTCGGAAAAAGGATGAGGTTTTGAAAGAATTGCCTGCTAAAACCGAAATTACGTTGACCGTAGAATTGAGCAAACAAGAACGGGCATTTTATGAAGCCTTGCGGCGCAAAGCAATTGCGGATTTGGAGGCAAATAAGGATGAAGAACCACAACATCTTAAAATTTTAGCTCAAATCATGCGTTTGCGGCGGGCGGCATGTCATCCTGGATTAGTGGATGAGTCGTTTGAAGGCATGGAAAGTGCTAAATTGAAATTGTTTGGAGAAGTCGTCGAAGAATTATTGGAAAATGGTCATAAAGCATTGGTATTCAGTCAATTCGTAGGGCATTTAAGTATTCTAAAAAATTATTTGGAAGAACGCAATATCAAATATCAATATTTGGATGGTCAAACGCCCATGAAATTGCGTCAAAAGCGGATTGATGCGTTTCAAAACGGAGAAGGCGATTTATTTTTAATCAGTTTGAAAGCGGGCGGTACGGGTTTGAACTTGACGAATGCAGATTATGTGTTACATATGGATCCTTGGTGGAATCCTGCGGTGGAAGACCAAGCAACCGACAGAGCGCATCGAATTGGGCAAGAAAAGCCTGTGACGGTATATCGTTTGGTGACAGAAGGTACTATTGAAGAGAAAATTCTGAATTTACATGAGCATAAACGCGATTTAGCGGATTCGTTATTAGAAGGTTCTAATATGAGTGCGCGCTTATCGGCAGATGATTTGATGAATTTATTGAAACAAGCGTAGGGCGTAATATATACTTATATACTTTGCGTTGGGTGGTTTTGGGATAGGATGGATGTACGGATGGAACGGATTTGTACCGATTGGTATGGTTTTTTTTTAAAGATCCGTACCAATCGGTGCAAATCCGTTCCATCCGTAGATCCATCCTATGCAAAAGCATCGTGCGTAAAGTATAACCCATTTGGTAGTCGAAAAATAAGTTTCCCGACTACCAAATGGGTTACGCGCTGATTCAAAACCTTAGTTCATATCCCACCAAACCCGTGCATTGCGCGAATCGGTACCCAAGCGAGCCACCGCAGCAGCACGACTTGCAGCATTCACACCTTGCTCATCACTTGGATAGGTCACACGTTTTGGAACAAGCGTCGCTGGCGAAGCCGCAGGGCCCACTAATACACCAAAATCCAATCGACGATATTCACACCAGCCTTGAATGCCTTGCATGTATAAACCGAGCCATTTTTGGAAGCCAATCGTTTTTTTCCAAGACGAAGAAGCAGTTGCATACGCCACTTTCGGACTTGCCAAATACGTATCCGCATCGGTTGCCGAAACGCCCCAATAAGACATAGACGCTTTTACACCTTTATTATACCAATCTTCGGCAGTGCTGCTCAACGTCACACCGCGCTCTTTCGCTTCCGCTAAGGCAAAACAAAGTTCTGCATAATCCATGAAAACGCCTGGTGCCGTTGCAGCCAATATTTTTCCACTGGGTTGCGAAATCGTGTTGGCATCTTCTGCGGTTGCATTTGCATTGGATAAACCATATCGTTTCCCAACATAGGCACCGCCCGATACCGTCGGCGCAGCATAAGAAGACAAACGTGGATCCACTAAGTTTGTCATCGTATCCACAATGGTTTTACACGCTGCAAAATCCGCCCGCGTTTTGCGGTCTTCGTTTAACGGATTATTATTTGGAACACCGCCCAAATATCCAAATAATGCGTTGTCTGCATTGCCCGTAAAAACACCACTGGTCACGGCTTCTTCAATAGCCGTTTTAGCAGCAGCAGCATTACGGTCGGACATGCGTGTCGCAACCCGAACCCGAAGGCTATTCGCAAATTTTTTCCATTTTGAAATATCACCATTGAAAATCGCATCGCCTTTGATAGCTCCTTTCGTCGCATCCATTTGGGATGCGGCTTCTTTGAGTTCTTTCAATAAATCGGTGTAAATCGATTCTTGAGTATCATATGCAGGAAATGCTTTATCTGTAAAGGCTTGTGAATACGGAATATCACCCCAAAAATCGGTCATCACTTGAAAACCCCATGCTTTCAAAGTACGAGCGACCGCTATCTGATTTTGAACATCTCCAGAAAGAGCAGCCTCCGCAGGAGTGGCTTTACAGATGTCAATGATTTGTTGCAAACCTTGCAATCCACCGCCCGCCGTAGCAGTGCCTGTGTAAAAATCTGCCCACATCAAATTGATAACGCCTGCCCGCCAAACATAACGACTCTCTTCTGCATAGGCATTTTGCGCCCAATATTGCGAAAGCATCATGCCCATCGTGCCATTATTCCATCGGTCCCAATTTTTATCCATGAGGACTTTTTCCGCACCCGTCAATAAAAAGGCGGTCGGCACTTTACTTGGGTCGTTTGGATTGACGTTATATTCGCTCAAATCCGTCTTGCAACCTGCCATTAAAAGGGCGCCAATGGCAAACGCTTTATAAGTGAATTTCATACGATTCTATTTTAAAAAGTTTTTTAATTAAAATTTGATGCCTACATTGAAACCAATTGTACGTGTTGAAGGCAATTGCGCTCCTTCAATCCCTTGAATATTGCTAGAGCTAATCGCTTGGTCAGGGTCAAGATGAGGCGTATTTTTATGCAAAATCGCCAGATTCCGACCCACTAATGCCACATTGACTCCTTTTACTTTCGCTTTAGACAACCACCGCGCTGGCAAATCATAGCCAAAACGCACCTCTCTCAATTTGACAAAACTCGCATCAAAAATGCCCAAAGAGTGTACAGCATACCCGCCATTATCTTGAAAATAGGCAATTGCACTAATTTTTTTGTCATTTACAACGCCTGTGGATACTGGAATGCCATTTGCGTCGGTCGTTGATTTCATACCTGGTAATGCTTTTCCGTCTTCCCGAATGCCATTTGCAGCCGTTTCTTCCAATAAACCTGAGTATTTGCCAAACATGTCCGAAGTGGAAAAGAAAGAACCACCCATTTTCATATCAATTAAAAAACCTAATTGAAACCCTTTGTAAGAGAAACTGTTATTGATACCACCCGTCCATTTCGGTTGAATCGAACCTAACGTGCGCAAGGTTGGATCCACAATGTAATTTCCATTCGCATCGACCAACAAATTGCCACTTGCATCTCTGTAACCATCGCGTCCGCGAATTGTACCGAAAGGTTCGCCAACCGTTGCATTCAACGAAACCGCAAAAGGCGCATTCGCAACCCGATAATTGGTAATCGTATCGCCGTTTGATTGTAATAATTCAAGTACTTTGTTCGTATTTTTCGACCAGTTCACCGTTACATCCCAAGTAAAATTTTGGGTTTTCACAGGCGTTAAACCCAATAACAATTCAGCACCTTGATTTTGCAAACGTCCTGCATTGATATATTTAGATGTATAACCCGTTGATGGTGAAACCGTTAAAGGGATAATCTGGTTTTTAGAAATCTTGTCATACAACGCAAAATCAATGCGCACCCGATTTTTAAATAAACGCAAATCAAGACCTACTTCTTGAGAAGTCGTAATCTCTGGTTTCAAATTCGGTTCTTTTCTGGAATTGGTAAAACCAACATTGCCATACGAACCAAAAGGTTGATTTGCCGTATAAGTGCTTTCCAACACATAAACAGGGGCATCATTGCCGACTTGCGCCCAGTTTGCACGCACTTTAGCAAACGATAACCATTTCATTTCGCGGAAAGCGGGCAATTCTGAAAGCACCAAACTGGTCGAAGCCGATGGATAAAAATAAGAATTGGCTCCTGCTGGCAACGTAGAAGACCAGTCATTCCGAGCCGTCAAATCCACATACCACATCCCGCCAAAGCCTAAGGAAACGTTTCCAAAAGCACCAATCACACGGCGTTTTTCTTTGTAATCATCCACTAATTGACTGCTAATAGAATTGGACAAATTGAATAAATTCGGTACTGCCAAACCACCTTGAGTCGTCGCGCCATTGCGAGACAGGCTATTAAAACGGTCATTATAACCCGCAAATGCATTCAAACTCACCTTTTCAGACAAATTTGTTTTGTAATCCAAAATCAAATCGATATTGGTTTCGTTCAATTTGCGCGTATAAATGCTGTAAAAAGGAATATCTTGGGAACCAATCGGAACGCGTTCTTGGCGAACATCCGTGTAGCCATCCTGTCCAACACGCCCTGTCAAACTGAATCCTTTGCCTAAAGCCGCTGTTAACGTAGCATTGCCATACAAACGGTCCCGAGTATCTTCAGGAGCTGCTTCGTAAGCAATCCAATAGGGATTATCGGTATATTTGGGAGTCGCATTCCCAGAACTCGTGCGATTCCAAGTGATTTGGCTACCATCAGGCAATTTGTAATATTGTTTCATAATGCCCATGTCCATTTGACGCTGATGCCATTGATTGAAACTTTGCATGACATTCGAGCCATCGTAACCTGTGCCAGAACGTCCTTTCGCGGCATGTGTTACGTAATTCGCTGATACAGAAGCATTTAGCCAAGAAGTTGCTTGGATACCTGTTGAAAAACTCAAATTATGACGCTTCAATTGGCTATTCGGCATCACACCCGTTTGATTCAAATTGGTATAACTCAACCGAAAATTGCTAAAATCCGTACCACCTGTCACGGAAACGGAGTTGTTTTGAGCAACACCTGTTTCAAAAAAATTTTTAACATTATCTGGTTGTGCGACCCAAGGCGTTGCCTTATTGTAATATTCTGGAATCGCAGGCGAATAGCTGTAAAATTGACGCACCAATACATTGGGGTCAAACTTCGGTCCCCAACTTTCGTCTGTGGCGAAATCCACTACTTTTTGACCATTTTCGGTAACGAACTCATAACCGCCGCCATATAAATTTTGGTATTTTGGCAAAACAGCCACATTTTCAAAGGTCATTTGGTGGTTCACCGAAACTTCTATGTTTTTAGAACCCGAACGACCTTTTTTCGTCGTAACAACGATAACGCCATTTGCACCGCGTGAACCGTACAATGCCGTCGCTGCTGCACCTTTCAAAACGTTCATGGATTCCACATTTTCAGGGTTCAAATCCTGAATCGCATTACCATAATCCACACCACCGCCGCCGCGTGCTTGATTAGAACCGCCAAAGTTAGAGTTGTCTAATGGAACGCCATCGACTACAAAAAGCGGTTGATTTTCACCTGTAATCGAATTAATCCCGCGAATCAAGATGCGCGACGAGCTACCCAAGTTACCTGAACCACCCGAAATGTTCAAACCAGCTACTTTTCCACTCAAAGAGTTCAAAATATTGGTTTCTTTGACCCCATTGACGGCATCACTCGACACTTGTTGCGATGAGTAACCTTGCGATTTTTTATCACGACTGATGCCATACGCTCCAACAACGACTTCATTCAATGAAACACCTTCGGATAAGACTACATTGACCGCATTTGTAGCATCTAAGGTGATTTCTTTGGTGTCAAATCCTATAAAAGAAACAATGATTGTTTTGGCATCGGACTGAACAGTCAACGTAAATTTGCCATCTGTGTCTGTAAGCGTTCCATTTGTAGTGCCTTTCACAAGGACACTCGCGCCTATAACGCCTGCCCCTTTATCATCGGAGACGGAGCCGTTGATAACCCGTTGCGCCCAAGCCATAGACAGCGCAAACAGTACCATTGCTAAACTTAGCGATAGTTTTTTCATACAAGGTTTTATTTAAAT
>JBDLWG010000492.1:0-7560 GCA_039804385.1 Bacteroidota bacterium | reverse complement strand
ATAAAGATTCATTGGAAATCAAACCATTATTATTGAGAAGCGGTCAACTGCGCGGGCATTTCATCAAAAGTCTGACCATTTAAAAGCCGACCCGTTTTTTTCTTATTCGCGCCGCCCCATTGTTTAAAAAAGAACGCTACGCCTTGCGTAACACATTGATTTTGAATATCTTCCACCCAATCTTGCAACATTGGGCGTATTTTTCCTGTGCCACTTTCGCCGCCAACGATAACCCAATGAATCGCTTCTAAATTCATATTCGGCAACGCACCAATTAAAGGTTCTGCGGATATGAATTTAATTTGAGCATGCGTTTGACGCAAACAATCAATGCGATTCATCACTTTTTCGTTTTCTACGGACACGCCCATCCAAATATTTTTGGTCCAGTTGAGTTGCGCATCGAATTCTAATAAAATATCGGCGCGTTTCGTCAAAACTTGGAAAATATGTTGCGGATTTTCGTTCATTACCTTGAAAACCGATTGAATAAAATCCAATGGAACTTCGGGATGAAACAAATCGCTCATCGAATTTACAAAAATAGTTTTAGGTTTTTTCCACCCATAAGGAATTTTTAAACTATCAGGATGCGTCCGCACTGCAAAGCCATCCTTATATTTATCAACGCCCATCGCCTGCAATCGTTTGGTCATGACTTCTGCATAACAAAATTTGCAACCTGCGGATATTTTAGAACAGCCCGTTACAGGATTCCACGTCATTTCCGTCCATTCAATACTGGATTGTGCCATTGTAATTTTTTTTATGATGGAGAAATTATAGCGCAAAGGTAACTCTTTTAATTTTACATTTACAAAGAAATGTTTTAAATATAAGTTAATGTATTTATTCATACAAAATAATGCCAAATTTTAAATTAATTATTTAATTGATTGTCAATTTATTATAAGTTATAAAAAAATAAATTCTAAAAAAATGTTTTAAATTAAACCAGCAAGATTTCACGAATGGTTGAGACCATTTCATGTGTGAAAACGAAAAGGAGTCGAAAAATTTTGAATTTCCAAATTTTCGACACACATTTGTGGATTTTGAAGAATCCTTGCTATTGAGGATTTACCAATTGCAACCATTCTTCAAAATCCACCAATGATTTTACATATTCCGCCGATATTGTCCTCCAACTTCATACAACGCATTCGTTATCGCGCCCAAGGAACAGGATTTGACCGTTTCCATTAAAGTTTCAAATAAATTGCCATTGCGCAAAGCCACTTGTTGTAAATCTTTCAATTGTTGCGCCGCCAACATCGGATTTCGAGTTTCCAACGCCTGCACTTGCTCAATTTGCGCTTCTTTTTCAGCCGTTTCGGAACGAATCACACTACGCGGCATATTCGTCGGCGAACCTTCTGCATCCAAAAAAGTATTGACTCCAATAATCGGCAACTCGCCTGTATGTTTCAACGTTTCATAATATAAACTTTCTTCTTGAATCTTGCCGCGCTGATACATGGTTTCCATCGCGCCCAAAACACCGCCGCGTTCCGTAATGCGGTCAAATTCTAACAAAACGGCTTCCTCCACCAAATCCGTCAATTCCTCAATAATGAATGAACCTTGTAATGGGTTTTCATTTTTAGCCAAACCCGATTCATGATTTATAATCAATTGAATCGCCATCGCTCGCCGAACACTTTCTTCGGTTGGAGTTGTAATGGCTTCATCATAAGCGTTGGTATGCAACGAGTTACAATTGTCATAAATTGCATATAACGCTTGTAAAGTCGTGCGAATGTCATTGAAAGCAATCTCTTGAGCGTGCAAAGAACGACCCGAAGTTTGAATATGATATTTCAATTGTTGGGAACGCTCGTTGGCATTATATTTCAATTTCATGGCTTTTGCCCAAATCCGCCGCGCCACTCGACCAATCACCGAATACTCTGGATCCATCCCATTGGAGAAGAAAAACGATAAATTGGGTGCAAAATCATCCACATTCATGCCCCGCGATGCGTAATATTCCACAAAAGTAAACCCATTTGACAACGTAAATGCCAATTGTGAAATCGGATTCGCGCCCGCTTCCGCAATGTGATACCCCGAAATCGAAACCGAATAAAAATTCCGAACTTTGTTGTCAATAAAATACGCCTGCATATCGCCCATCAATTTCAAGGCAAATTCCGTAGAGAAAATACAAGTATTCTGCGCTTGGTCTTCCTTCAAAATATCGGCTTGAACCGTCCCCCGAACAGCGGCTAATGCTTTGTTTTTCAATGAATTATAAATATCAATCGGCAAAATTTGGTCTCCTGTCAACCCCAATAAGCGCAATCCTAAACCATTATTGCCTGTTGGCAAATTGCCCCGATACGTAGGCGGAATAATGTTTTTTGAAATATATAACTCCTTGATTTTAGCGTCAATCAAGTGTTCTAATTTGTTTTCGAGGATATACTTTTCACAGGCTTGGTCAATTGCGGCATTTAGAAAAAAAGCAGTGACGGTAGCAGCGGGTCCATTAATCGTCATCGAAACAGAGGTTTTCGGGTCACATAAATCAAAACCCGAATATAATTTTTTAGCATCGTCCAAACAACAACAACTCACCCCCGAATTGCCAATTTTCCCATAAATATCAGGTCGTTCCGCAGGATTTTCACCATATAAAGTCACCGAATCGAATGCCGTTGACAACCTTTTCGCAGGCATGCCTTCCGATAGATAATGAAAACGGAGATTCGTACGTTCAGGCGCACCTTCGCCCGCGAACATGCGCGTCGGGTCTTCGCCCGCCCGTTTGAATGGAAAAACGCCCGCCGTATAAGGGAACGCGCCTGGCACATTTTCGCGCAAACTCCATGTCAAAATATCGCCCCAATCCTTATATTTCGGCAAAGCGATGCGCGGAATTTTTAAACCTGACAACGTTTTTCTGAAAATAGGGACTTTAATTTCCTTCCCGCGCACGGTATAGACAAAATCATCGGCTTTGTAACGCGCTTGGGTTGCTGCCCAATTTTCAAGGATTTGCCGATTTTCACCTAATAATTTTAATCCAAGAATCGCTGCATTTTTTTCCAAACCATCCACTATAGTTGCGCCATCCGATGAATGAATCGCTTGATTTTGAATGATTTGTATTGCATTTTTTAAATTATATAATTGACTTGCAATCGTGGCTTGTTGTAATACTTGTTTGTCATAATCCCGACAAACGGTCGTAATCTCAGACAAATAGCGCGTCCGTGAAGACGGAATAAGGTCTATTTTTTCGCCCGAAATCGGTGCATTTTCTAAGGTAGAAACCCACGATACGCCTGTTTTGGCAACCGTTTTTTGAATCAATAAATGATATAACTGATTCATTCCCAAGTCATTAAACCGCGATGCCATCGTTCCAACCACAGGCATTGCCTCCAAAGGCGTATCCCAAGATTGATGATTGCGCTGATATTGCTTTTGAACATCCCGAAGCGCGTCTAAGGCGCCCCGTTTGTCAAATTTATTCAAAGCAATTACATCTGCATAATCCAACATATCTATTTTTTCCAATTGCGTTGCCGCGCCATACTCGGGAGTCATTACATATAATGAAATATCACTATGGTCAACAATCTCTGTATCGGATTGTCCAATCCCAGACGTTTCCAACAAAATCAAGTCGAAACGCGCCCCTTTCAAAATGTCAACCGTCGCGCTAACATATTTCGACAACGCTAAATTCGATTGCCGTGTCGCAAGGGAACGCATATACACACGCTCATCATCAATCGCATTCATCCGAATGCGGTCACCCAACAAAGCACCACCCGTTCTCCGCTTAGAAGGATCCACAGAGACAACAGCCAATTTTTTATTTGGAAAATCGCGCAAAAACCGACGAATTAATTCGTCTGTCAAACTGGATTTACCAGAACCACCTGTTCCTGTAATCCCAATAATTGGAATTTTATTAGATGCTAAATTTCGCTTTTGCAATGTTTCGAGGGCTTCTTTTTGGGGAATCGGGTCATTTTCGACGGCTGAAATTAAACGGGCAATCGTTTGAGGATTTGCATTTGCGCCAAGCGCAATCCATTCATTACCAACGTTTTGCCCACAAGGAAAATCGATTTTTTGTAATAAATCGTTTATCATGCCTTGTAAACCCATACGCCGCCCGTCATCAGGTGCGTAAATTCGCGCAATCCCGTAATCGTGTAATTCCTGAATTTCGGAAGGCAAAATCGTACCGCCGCCGCCGCCAAAAATCTGAATATGCGTTGCATTCGATTGTTTTAGAAGGTCATAGATATATTTGAAGAACTCTATGTGACCGCCTTGATACGACGTAATCGCAATGCCTTGAACATCTTCTTGAATCGCCGTCCGCACAATTTCGGCAGCACTTCGATTATGTCCCAAATGAATAATTTCCGCGCCCGAAGCCTGTAAAATGCGGCGCATAATGTTGATAGCTACGTCATGCCCGTCAAATAAGGAAGCGGCTGTGACTAACCTAATTTTATATTTCGGTCGATAAGGAATGGTTTGCATACTATAATTTGGTAATGAATAAGCGTCAAAGAACGAAAAAATATAGCATTTGTGCAAGATTCGAGGAAAAAAGGTGCTTTTTTTATTTTTTTAAAAAAAAATAAAAAAAAAGTGCTAAAAAATTTGCATCTTTCATCAAAAGCATTGTACATTTGCACCGCAATTAGCAACAAGCGGTATCTTAGCTCAGTCGGTAGAGCAAAGGACTGAAAATCCTTGTGTCCGCGGTTCGATTCCGCGAGATACCACTTCAAATGCCCGTTTTTAAGAACGGGCATTTTTTATTTTAAAAAACTATTATTTTTGCAAGTTATTGATTTTAAAATGATTACAAATTTTCAAAATATCCATCATCATTTTTGTTTGGTCACATCGAGCAAACAGGATTGATATTTGAAAAAAACATTATTTTTAATCATTATCAAAAGAGGTTTACTCGGGCTACCGATTAAACCTCTTTTTTTGTTACACCAATTCATTTCATACAAATCATGACAAAACGATTGCGTATTGCAGTTCAAAAATCGGGCAGGTTGAGCGAAATCTCGGGCGCACTCCTCGAAGAATGTGGTATTCGGCTCAAAAACAATGGTAAAGGAACGCTTTTAGCGGCGGCTTCCAATTTTCCATTGGACATTCTCTATCTTAGAGATGATGATATTCCACAATATGTGGAAGATGGAACCGCCGATTTAGGCATTTTGGGCGAAAATGTCGTTGCCGAGAGTGGGGTAATCGTCAAAATGCTTAAAAAATTGGATTTTGGTCGTTGCCGACTTTCGTTGGCAGTGCCGAGAAATGTGGATTATAAGCATTTGAATTGGTTCAATGGGAAGAAAATTGCAACTTCCTATCCCAATATATTGAAAAAATTTATGGATGAACATCACATCAAAGCAGAAGTACATACGATTAGTGGTTCGGTGGAAATCGCACCGAATATTGGTTTGGCGGATGCGATTTGTGATTTGGTGAGTTCGGGCAGCACATTGTTGAGCAACGGATTGAAAGAAGTGGAGATTTTATTCAAATCCGAAGCGGTTTTGGTTGCGAATCAAAATATAGACGCGGAAGGTTTGCAAATTTTAAACAAATTATTGTTTCGATTGGATGCAGTGATGACTGCCAAAAACAACAAATATATCATTTTGAACGCGCCAAATGAATCGGTTTCGAGTATTATCAGTGTTTTGCCTGGTATTAAAAGCCCGACTGTTGTGCCTTTGGCGGCAAAAGGCTGGTCTGCGATACATTCTGTTTTAAATGAAGAACAATTTTGGGACGTGATTGACGACTTGAAAAGCAAAGGCGCACAAGGTATTTTGGTCATTCCAATCGAAAAAATGATTGTTTAGTTAACACATAGGGCACATAGATTTCATAGGACACATAGGGCAATACTACACTATGTGTCCTATGAAGCCGATGTGTCTTATGTGTTTCAAAGTAGATAAAAATGAAAATTTATAAAAAACTTCCTACATCGCTCCGAAGTGTTGTTTTAAAACGACCTGTTTTAGAAACTAAAAATTTAACAGAATCGGTTTCAAAAATTTTGGCTGATATTCAAGTCAATGGAGATAGAGCCGTTCAAAAATATGCTGCCCAATTTGATAAAAGTCATTTAAGTCATTTTGAAGTCGCTACATCCGAAATAAAAAATGCAGTTAACGGGTTAGATTCAGCATTAAAATCGGCGATTAACGTTGCATATCAGAATATTATGCGGTTTCACCAAACGCAGCAAACTAAAATTGAATATGTTGAAACCATGCAAGGCGTGATTTGTTATCGAAAATCAGTTGGGATTGAACGGGTGGGATTGTACATTCCGGGTGGGACGGCTCCGCTTTTTTCAACCGTTTTGATGTTAGGGATTCCTGCGGTAATGGCTGGTTGCAAACAAATTGTGTTGTGTACGCCGCCTTCTGCGGATGGCACGATTCATCCCGCGATTTTATATGCGGCGCAATTGATTGGTATTACCCAAATTTTTAAAATCGGAGGCGTTCAAGCGATTGGCGCAATGGCTTATGGGACGCAAACCGTTCCAAAAGTGTTTAAAATTTTCGGACCAGGCAATCAATACGTGACTTGTGCGAAACAATTTGTTGCAAATCAAGGCGTTGCAATTGATATGCCTGCGGGGCCATCCGAAGTGTTGGTGATTGCAGACGATACGGCGCATCCAGATTTTGTTGCTGCAGATTTGCTTTCGCAAGCAGAGCATGGCATGGATAGCCAAGTAGTTTTGGTCACATTGAGCGATGATTGTTTGCAAAAAGTATTACAATCTATTGATAATCAATTAGATAAGTTACCCCGAAAAGCGATTGCAAAACAGGCTTTGGAAAATAGTGTTGCGATTGTCGCGGCAAATTATGCGGAAGCAATGGACATTTCTAACGAGTACGCGCCCGAACATTTGATTTTAGCGACTCAAAATTCGACGCTTTTGGCGGAACAAGTCATCAATGCGGGTTCTGTTTTTTTGGGTCATTACTCGCCTGAGTCGGTAGGTGATTATGCTTCAGGGACGAATCATACGTTGCCAACGAATGGTTTTGCACGAGTTGCAGGCGGTGTTTCATTGGATAGTTTTGTGAAAAAGATTACATTTCAAGAACTTACGTATCATGGTTTAAAAAATATTGCTCCGACGGTCATTTGTATGGCAGAAGCAGAACAATTACAAGCACATGCGGAAGCGGTTCGCATTCGACTCTAAACTTGGATTGTTAAAACACATAGAGTGCATAGATTCCATAGGACACATAGGGCAATCTTTTCTATTTTTGTTTATTTAGGATGTAAACAATTGAATCAAAAGATTGAAATGAAAACATGGAATAATCGCATCTATGTGTCCTATGAAAGCTATGTGTCCTATGTGTTTAAAACATAATAATAAAAAAATAATTCAAAAATGAATATCAATCAATTAGTTAGAAAAAATATTCTTCATTTAAAACCTTATTCCTCTGCCCGCGACGAATTTAAAGGCGATGCAAGTGTGTTTTTAGATGCCAATGAAAACCCATATGATAATGG
>JBDLWG010000491.1:0-7022 GCA_039804385.1 Bacteroidota bacterium | reverse complement strand
AATAGTTTAAATATTATAATTGTTTTTTATAAAATATGTCCGAATTGTCAGAAAATTTAAAAACCATTCGATTACAATGGCGGCGTACACAAGCAGAAATGGGGGATATTTTTGAGGTGACACGGCCCGTTTATCAGTCCTATGAAAGCGGGCGCAACGAGCCAGATATATGGTTTGTTTTCAAGATGGAACAGTTGACTGGGTTGAATGCGCGACGATTGTGTATGGAGCGAGTGGAACGTTTAGACATTCCTGACCAACCCATTTTCAGAGCTGAGAAACCTCCACAATTTAATGAAACTGAAATACCTTATCAAAAAAGAAGTCGGAATATGGGTGATCTTTGGGCATTTTTAGAGCAAATGGAACAGCGTTTAGTCACTTTGGAAGGAAAAATCAAGTAAAGAAAGCGATTTAAAGTATAAGTCTATCTTTTGCCTCCTGTAATTTTTTTTGGAATTGGTGTTCAAATCATAAACCACACTCGGTATTAATGCAAATTGATATGGACTGTGGTTGTCGGGTATAAAGATGATTTGAGTAGCGCATATAGTTTGGAGCAAGTTTCGGAAAATTTTCAATTTTCCGAAACTTATGCCGTCTGCAATTGGAACGCTCTATTTTTCCTGCATGAGTCGGCATGTTTCGTGAAACCAAGATAAAAAATCCGTTCTTTGATTGAATGAAAGGAAATAAATTTTAAAAAATATTATAAAGAATGAAAAACCATTAACTTTGCAGGAGTATAAATAACAATTCAAAATACGCATAGCGTAACTTAACGAATCGTATTGAAAATGATAAAGACCTTAAATCAGACACTACACGTAGCAAAATTTTCAAAAAAAGACGAGTTTTATACTCAACTTTCAGATATAGAAAGTGAATTGAAACATTACAAAGAACACTTTAAAAATAAGGTGGTTTTTTGCAATTGTGACGACCCGAGAAATAGTAATTTTTTTAAATATTTTGCTTACAGATTTGAAAATTTAGGATTAAAAAAACGAATAGCAACGTGTTATAAAAATCAAGAAAAAGATTTATTCATTCAAGAAGCATCTGAAAATGCAGTATTTATTGAATACACAGGCGACAAAAATGGAAACAAAATTCCTAATGCAGCAGAAATAGGTATTAAATCCCTCAAAGGAGATGGTGATTTTCGGAGTCAAGAATCTATTGAACTTTTGAAACAATCCGACATTGTAGTAACGAACCCACCTTTTTCATTATTTAGGGAATACGTTGAACAATTCGTAAAATATCAAAAAAAATTTTTAATAATTGGAAATATTAATGCCATAACATATAAGGAAATTTTTAAATTAATTAAAGAAAACAAGGCTTGGTTAGGTATCCATATGGGTAGAGGTATTTCAGGTTTTATAGTTCCTGACCACTACGAACTTTACGGAACGGAGACTCGTATTGATAGTTCTGGCGATAGAATCATTTCACCAAACAATTGTTTGTGGTTAACAAATTTAGACACATCTAAACGGCACGAAGATATTGTTCTTTCTAAAATATATTACGGAAACGAAAGCGAATATCCTAAATTTGATAATTACGATGCAATTAATGTAAATAAGACCACCGATATACCAATGGACTACAATGGTGTTATGGGCGTTCCAATTACCTTTTTACATAAATTCAATCCTGAACAATTTGAATTAATTAAATTTAGAAAAGGAAACGATGATAAGGATTTATCAATCAATGGCAAATGTCCCTATTTTAGAATTTTAATCAAAAACAAAAGGTTATAAGTATGAAAATTAATGGACATCTAAGTGGTTAATATTAAATAATCGACAACAGCGTTTGGAGGGTTTGAAACCCTCCAAACGTTATACTACCTTGATAATCAATCTTTTAGTAGGCATCTCTTTTTGTCGATTTTTTCCTTTCAACTACTTAGAGCGCGTTTTGCGTTGTGAAAAAGCAACTCTTTTTTCAACAACGCTTGCAAATTTAATTCTTGACCCAAGTAGTGCCTTCCTTTCCATCGCGCAAATCAATGCCGACTTGTTGTAAAGTGGCTCGAATTTTATCCGAAGTCGTCCAATCTTTGGTGGTACGCGCCTGTTGCCGCATCTCAATCACCAACTGCATCAAACCGTCCATTGTCGCGTGTGTACTCGCGGCATCTGCCGATTCGTCGCGCAAACCAAAAATTTTAAACATAAAATCGTGAAAAACCTGCTCCACGCGCCGCAAACAATCTTCCGAAACCTCCTTCATGGACAATTGACCGCCTTTCAAAGAGTTGATTTTGGAACCCAATTCAAATAAACGACTCATGGCTTTCGGGCAATTGAAATCATCACTCATATCTTCAAACGCATTTTGCGCAATTTCGTCTAACTGTTTGTCTAACAGCGGTTTAGCTCCTTTGGGCGCGGTCATATTTTTCAAGGACTTATATGTTTCCATCAAATATTTCCAACCTTTTTCTGCCGCTTGCAAACCGAACTCCGTCAAATCCATCGTGCTACGGTAATGCGCTTGAAGAATAAAAAAACGAACCGTCATGGGCGAATAAGCTTTGGAAAAAAGCGGCTTTTTATCAGGAAAATTGGGATCGACCGCATAATTTCCTGAAAAAAGTTCATTAGGCGCGACATAATCTTCACTTTTTGACATTTTCTTACCATTCAACAATAACATATTCGCATGAAGCCAATATGTTGCAGGTTGACAACCGCATGCACCTACATTTTGAGCAATTTCATTTTCATGGTGTGGGAATTTCAAATCATTGCCACCGCCATGAATGTCAAACGTTTTGCCCAAATATTTGGTACTCATCGCCGAACATTCCAAATGCCAACCCGGAAAACCAACCGACCAAGGCGAATTCCAGTGCATCAAATGTTGCGGCGCGGCTTTCATCCAAAGCGCGAAATCGGAAGGATGCTTTTTCTCATCCTGATTTTTCAAATCACGGGTTTCGACCAACAAATCTTCTAAAATCCTACCCGAAAGTTGTCCATAACCTTTGTCCGCTTGCGCATATTTGAGGGTATCGAAATAAACGGAACCATTTTTTACATACGCCCAGCCATTATTCAAAATGGTTTGAACCATTTCGATTTGTTCCAAAATATGACCTGTTGCACGCGGCTCAATGCTCGGCGGCAACGTATTCAACTGACGCATCACATCATGGAAACCATTTGTATAGCGTTGCACGATTTCCATCGGCTCGACTTGTTCAGCACGGGCTTTTTTGCCAATTTTGTCATCCGCACCCGCATCATCGACATCGCCGACGAGATGCCCGACATCCGTAATGTTGCGAACATAGCGCACTTTGTAACCACAATATTCAAAAAAACGATATATGATGTCAAAATTCACAAAAGTCCTGCAATTGCCCAAATGAGCATCGCTATACACGGTGGGCCCGCACACGTACAACCCGACACGCCCTGCATGAACGGGTGTAAAAATTTCTTTTTGTCCAGAGAGGCTGTTGTACAGCCGAATAGTCTTGGGAACGATAGCTTTCATCGCGCAAAATTAGGAGATTTGAATAAAAGTTGCATGCTTTTTTTAGCATAAAATCATAAACCCTAGAAACGGCAATCGGTTGTGTTTTGTTTAAGTATCCCCCAGCAATGATTTAGGTTCTTTTTTTAATAAAAAAGCTACATTTGCAGTCTTGGAAACAAAATTAAAACGGCTCGAAGAATGAATAATGCTTTTTTTACAAATATAACGATTGAAAATTTCAAATCCTTACGCAAAGTCGAATTGACCGATTGTAGGCGTATCAATGTGCTGATTGGCAAACCGAATGTTGGAAAATCCAATCTTTTAGAGGCTTTGAGTTTTTTTTCATTGGCTCATCATATGGGTTCTGAGCGCATCAATCCCGCGCTGGAATCCTATATCCGATACGAAAATAGTGGGGAATTATTTTTTGATGGCAATCGCCAACAACCGATTAAGATTCAAACCAATTTAGTTGATTGTTCTATTCATTTTGAAAAACTAAATGGATTAATAATTGATTTTAATGGGAATACCTATAAGTCATTTATCAAATGTCAATTAAATAAAAAAAATGGCTCTATCCTTAAATATTCCTTACCTGTTTATGGTGCATCATTCAAAACTGTAAAACGATATATTTTTGAAAGAGACAATGCCAAAAATCGCCCAAAACAAGCCTTAAATCCGCAACTGTTATCGTTTTTGAATCCTCCTTATGGCTCTAATTTGATGGAAATGATGGATGAAAATCCATTGTTAACTGAATATTTTAGGACTTTATTTCAAACATATGGTTTGGATTTAATTTTTGATAAAAGCAGTTTTAGTGTAAAAATCATGAAACAAATTAAAAATAATCATGATACCATTTTAAAAACCATTATTTTGCCATACAGTTCGATGGCAGATACTTTGCAACGCATTATTTTTTATAAAACGGCGATTGCTTCCAATCAAGATTCTATTTTGTTGTTGGAAGAGCCAGAAGCGCACTCTTTTCCACCTTATATTGCGCATCTTACGCAAGAAATGGTTCATTCGGTCAGCAATCAGTTTTTTATAACAACGCATAGCCCCTTTGTTTTAGACGATTTGATGCAAAATGCCCGTCAAGATTTGGCTGTTTTTATTTTAAATTGGAAAAATGGGGAAACCATTGCGCAAAAATTGACCGATGAACAATTGGAAGATGTTTACCAATATGGCGTGGATCTTTTTACAAATATTGAAGCTTTTTTTTAAAATATGGATTTTCACATTATTCCAGAATGTTATGTTGACACAAATTTGGTTGAAACCTTAGTGCCGCCAACTAAATATGCATACAATCATCAAAAGGGTTGCAACAATGTTACTAAAAAAATGCAGGAGCCCAAATTGAAGGATGATTTTGCGCTCGGCATTATAGACCAAGATAAAAAAATACTTGAATACACCAAAGAGTTTGAAATTATTGCTGAAAAAGCGCAACTTGTTTTATTAAAACATCCTAAAAAGCACCATTATTTGATTTACATCACGCCTGCTATTGAAAAATGGATTCTTTATAATGCGGATGAGGCGCAACTTGATTTGGCTGACTTTGATTTGCCCAATGATTTTTTGAGCTTGCGCAAACATACCAAATTAGTAACAAGCAATAAAGATGAAAAATTTAAAAAACTATTTAAGGCATTACGCAATCGTCAAGCAGCAGGTATTTTAGTATTATCAAAATGGGTAACTCATTTAAAATCAAATCCTTATGATGCAGATTTGGATTTTTTAAGAGAGGATTGAACAACATCTTGTAGAGGATAATTATGAAATTTTGATTGTTTTGAAAAAAAATCAAAATCTTATAAACCTTCCGCTTTAACTTTGCCCCATGAAAACGCAACGTGCTTTATTAATTATCCTCGACGGTTGGGGTCATGGCAGCAAACGCCGTGCTGATGCTATCGCGCTCGCAAAAA
Organism: Bacteroidota bacterium; assembly: GCA_039804385.1. Lineage (GTDB taxonomy): Bacteria > Bacteroidota > Bacteroidia > Chitinophagales > Saprospiraceae > JAAFJT01. The sequence goes on along the minus strand of JBDLWG010000491.1, from coordinate 1,560 downwards.
CCCCGTTTATCAACAATCTGTATCAAAAATATCCATCTGCCGAACTCGTCACTTATGGAGAGGCGGTCGGTTTGCCCGAAGGTCAAATGGGCAATTCCGAAGTCGGACATTTGAATATTGGTGCTGGACGGATTGTCTATCAAGAGTTGGTGCGCCTCAACAAGGCGGTGCGGGAACGCACTTTGCATCAAAATCCAGTGCTGTTAGACGCACTTGCTTACGCCAAAAATACAGGTAAAAAAGTCCATTTGATGGGTTTAGTTTCGGATGGCGGTGTTCATTCACATATCAATCATTTGAAAGCCTTGTGCGAAATCGCTGATAATCAAGGAGTTACATCGTATGTGCATGCCTTCACGGATGGACGAGATTGTGACCCCAAAAGCGGTTTGGGCTTTTTAAATGATTTGCAAAATCATTTAAAAACGCATCCAAATGTCAAAATTGCCTCTGTGATTGGACGTTATTATGCGATGGACCGGGATAAACGCTGGGAACGCATTAAACTTGCTTATGATTTGTTGGTGCATGGAACGGGTGCGCCTGTGTCCGATTTGGGCGCGGCGATCCAACAAAATTATGCAGCAGGCGTAACCGATGAATTTTTGAAACCCATGCTTTTGGATTCAAAAGGCGTTATCGAAAATGGGGATGTGGTCATTTCTTTCAATTTCAGAACCGACCGACCGCGTGAAATGGCAGAAGTATTATCACAAAAAGATATGCCCGAACAAGATATGTATAAGTTAAATTTGAAATATGTAACGATGACGCGTTATGATGATACCTACCAAAACGTATCGATTTTATATGACAAAGATAATTTGAAAGAAACGATGGGTGCAGTCGTCAGTCAAGCGGGTCTGACCCAAGTGCGGATTGCGGAAACGGAAAAATATCCACATGTGACTTTCTTCTTTTCGGGCGGGCAGGAACAACCGTTTGCGGGTGAAACGCGGATTTTAGTACCGTCGCTCAAAGTGGCAACGTATGATTTGCAACCTGAAATGAGTGCAAAAGAAATTACGGATAAAATTATGGATAAAATTCAAGCAGATAAACCCAATTTTATTTGTTTAAATTATGCCAATACCGATATGGTTGGGCATACAGGCGTTTTTTCAGCAGCGATGAAAGCGGCTGAAACGGTGGATACTTGTGTTAAAAAATTGGTGACGGCGGCGTTGAAACAGGATTATGACATTTTAATCATTGCAGATCATGGCAATTCGGATTATATGGTGAATGAAGATGGTTCGCCTAACACGGCACACACGTTGAATCCTGTGCCTTGCATCTACGTTTCCAAACGGGCGGCGGGCAAAAAATTGAAAAATGGGAAATTGGCGGATGTCGCGCCGACTTTGCTGCATTTATTGGGCGTTGCACCGTCTTCGCTAATGGATGGTGAAAATTTAATAAGTGTAAATAATTGATTTTACACTACTAAGCGTGTAGAATTTTAATACATAAATCATTGATTTTCAATCCCGAAGGGATGTTACTTTAGTAAAACTTGATGGAGCCCCGCCTCCGATCGAAGTCCCGAAGGGACGGCAC
>JBDLWG010000490.1:0-11544 GCA_039804385.1 Bacteroidota bacterium | reverse complement strand
TTGGGTGAATTATCGCAACTCAGATGCCGCAGCACAAGGAATTGACAAAATAAAAGTTGGTTTTCAAAACGTTTTAAATCTTTATGGTTATAATGGACAACAATATCCGAATAAAATGTGGTTGATTACGGAAGCCAATCTGCCCCGAAAAGCCTTTGGAGATTTCATCGGTTCGGAACGGGCGCAACGCAATTACGTGATGAAAGCCTACATTCAAGCCATTCAAAGTAATATCAAACAATTACATCTTTTCAAAATCGCTGAAAATACGGATACCGCACAAGCCTATAATGAATTTGATGTAATGGGTTTATACAAAAAGTTTAATTTTAATCATTTCAATCGACAACAAACCAATGAATCAGGCACTGCATTTCGCACCATTTCCAAAATTTTATTTGGTCTGCAATATGATTCGCTTCAAACGCAACGGCTTAATCTCAATGATTCGGTGGCAGGTGCGGCTTTTCGGGATATTTACGGCAATTATACGTATGCACTTTGGGCAAAAACGCGGGGCGACAACCAAGAAGCGGCGGATTATGTCTATCAATTTCCACAAAATATTGCAGCTACGGTTTTTCGACAACGCGATTGGCGTTATACGGATACTTGGAATGAGGTATTTATCGGTCGTTCAGGTATAAAACTGAGTGATACACCCTTATTTTTGACGGAACAACGAATTGTGGCAAATAAATTGAACATTTGTGCGGGAACGCCCATTCGATATTCAACCCCTAATTCGACAGGATTTTTGAAAGAATGGACTTTTGAAGGCGGCAATATTGCCGTTTCTAATCAAGATACGCCTGTGGTGACGTATGCGCGGGCAGGCATTTACAACAGTTTGTTGGTTTTAAAATTTCCAAATGGTCAAATCGCAGCGCGTCAATCCATCGAAATTGCGGTTGCCCATTTGCCAAGAGCTGATTTTAATTATACGACGATTGGAAATGTGATTCATTTTCAAAACCAAAGTGCGCTGAATGCGAATCAATTGACTTGGCGTTTTGGGGATAATACGAGTAGTTTGGATGCCAATCCGACGCATACGTATTATCAATCCAGAACTTATCGCGTTGATTTGAAGGCAAATAATTTTTGTGGTTCTGATTCTATTCAAAAAAATATAGATGTACAAGTTGCTGATACAAATGTTTTTACAACAACTGCGGATAGTATCGTACCAACTCATGATGGCATTTTTCGGGCGGGTGTGAATTTGAAATACATTCCGAATTGGCGCGATGAAGCCGTTGCCGATATTGCCGCAGGTAATTTGGAAAAAAATGTAACAGGGTTAGGATTGAAATCGTTGCGGGTGGTTTTGCCCGATTATTTTACGCATTTTTGGGGCGCGGACATCCGAAAACCTGCTTTTGAACATTATGCCAATTTAGATTTACAAAACAATACGTTGATAATTGGTTTTCCAGACGCAACGCACCGAGATTTAACACGGCATTGTCCTGATAAATCCTCCGAATTGTTTAAAAATCTTTATTCGGATATTTGGGATGCAGGTGCGCAAGGTACGCCTGTGAATGACACAAATTATTTTGCAAAATACGTATTTGATTTGGTTAAAATTTATAAAAAACAAATTAAATATTGGTCTGTTTGGGATTCGCCTGGCGTAGATGAATCGGGGAATTATGGTTGGTTGCCGAAAGGAAGACAAGGCAATTGGTGGGACAACAATCCCGAACCTTGTGATTTAGGGATTCACGCGCCGATACAACATTTTGTTCGGATGATGCGGATTGCGTATGAAGTCATCAAATCGGAAGATTCGACGGCATTTGTTACGTTTGACGGGGCGGGCTATCCTTCTTTTTTGGATGCGGTGTGTCGAAATACGGATAATCCGACAGATGGTTCGATTCAAAACGCCTTTCCGAGACGCGGTGGAGCCTATTTTGATGCCGTTTCGTTCAATTCCGCACCGCATTTTGACGGCACGACAGGCAATTATGATCTATCCGCAGGTCGATTTGTGTATCAACGCAATTCAGATGCGGGCGCAGGTGGCATTTTACAATTGAAACAAAATTTAGATACGATTTTAAAAAAATATGGTTATAATGGTTGGAATAAACCCAATAAACAATTCATCATTGGACAAGCAGGTCTGCCTCGAAAAATGCTAAATGGTTTATTTGGAGGCGATTATGCACAAATCAATTATGTAATGAAAGCCTATGCTTATGCCATGACGAATGGTATTTCAACGTTGCATTATCAATCGATTGTAGAAAATCAAACGGAAGCATTGGCGCGAGATGGGAATGAATTGACTGGTTTATATCAAAAACCAATGGGTTTGCCCTATCAAATTACCAAAAATTTAAGTGCGATTGCGCTTAAAACGACGAATGATATATTATTTGGATTAAAATATGATACTATGCGCACACGGGCGTTAGCGTTACCGCAAGGTGTAAAAGGTTTTGCATTTAAAGATGCAGCAGGCAAATATACGTATATGTTATGGGCAGTGGTGGAAGCGGATTTATTGGAATGGGCATACAAAGTTTATAATTTCCCTAATTCGTTGCATCACAATCAATTGTATAAAAAACAATGGGATTATTCGGATAGGCAAATCGGCAATTTTGTAGCTGCGAATCAAGTCCTTTTAGGAGAAAGCCCCATTTTTTTGAGTGAATTGGCGACTTCCATACAACCGCCTGTTGCCGCATTTCAATCAAATACACAAGTGGCTTGTCCACCCTTGACGGTGCAATTTACGAATCGGTCAAGGGGCGATTCCATTCGGAATTGGTCTTTTGAAGGTGGGAATCCATCGTTTTCACAGGCGCAAAACCCTATCGTGACGTACACGCGGGCGGGTTCCTATGATGTAAAATTGGAAGTTCGGAATGCACAAGGCAGTCATATTGCCTTGAAAACGCAGCATGTAAAAGTCGATTCCACTCCAAATGCCCACTTTAAGTTTGAAATAGATACCTCGAATTTAAGCGTTTTATTCAAACACTTTTCGACTAATGCGTATCATGCGATTTGGGATTTTGGAGATGGTGTAATTCAAGATGTTACCACTCAACAAATTACACATCGTTACAATCGCAAAGGTATTTATTTAGTGCGTTTGATATTGCGCGGCGCGTGTGGACGAGACACCGTTTCCAAATGGGTTGATATGAGAACAACGCATCATGATGAATTGGTTCAAGATTTTTTTAAAATAAAATGTTTTCCCAATCCATTGATTCGAGATTTGAATGTTCAAATGGATTTGCCGACAAGCCAATATTTAACCGTCGAATTATGGGATGTACAAGGTGAAAAAATCGCAACCCTTTGTAAAAACCAATTTTATACATTAGGGAATCAACTTATAAAATATCATTCCAATCAAGATTTGCCGAAAGGCATGTTGGTATTAAAAATACAAACCGAACAAGGAATTATCATTTGTAGCAAACTTTTGAATTTGGAATAACAAAAAATTCAAATAAAATAAAGAACCATGAGCATACTATCGTTAAAACTTCCCATCCCCCTTGAAAGAGTAGAATCACCTTCTATTCTAACGACTGCAAAAACGATTTATCAACGTTTTTGCCAAACAGAACCGTCGATTCCGCTTTTCTTACAACCTTGGTGGTTGGATGCGGTTTGCACCAAAGGCGAATGGAATGTTTGCCTTTCTTACGACAATGCAGGATACATTGATGGTGTTTTGCCTTACTATCAAGTCTTTTTAAAAGGCATTATTACGGCTATTGTGATGCCCGATTTGACTCCGAATGCAGGTATTTGGACGCGTTTGCCCGATGCAGACAAGTCGAAACGGCATTCGCAATACACGGTTTACAAGAAAATTGTAGAAAAATTACTGGTTCAGTTGCCTGAAGTTGGTTTGTACCATCAAAAATTTCATTATTCTATGGAAGATTGGCAACCGTTTTATTGGAAAGGGTATAGTCAAAGTACGCATTACACGTATTTATTGGAAAATTTGCAAGATTTAGAGTCCATTTACAAAAATTTTAAAGGGAGTGTTCGGACAGACCTCAAAAAAGCGGCTAAAACGATCAGCATTTCGCAAGGAGATGACATTTATTTGTTTTATGAATTGTGTCAAAAAAGTTTGAAAAAACAAGGTGCATCCATGGCTTATTCTTTACAATCGCTTGTTTCCTTAGATAAAGTATTGGTTCAAAAAGGTTTACGTAAAATTTATTTTGCTTATGATGCTGAAAAAAGATGTCATTCAGCCATTTATGTCGTTTGTTATAATGGGATTGCGCATTATCTTTGCGGCGGTAGTGACCCTGATTTGCGACAAAGTGGCGCGACCTATTTGACCTTATGGCAAGCCATTCAAGATGCGTCCAAAATTGCACAAGTCTTTGATTTTGAGGGAAGTATGATTCCGTCGGTTGAATATGCGTTTCGGTCTTTTGGGGCGGTGCAGAAACCTTTTTTCCGCATCACGAAAGCCAAAAATCGATTTTATGAAGGGTTGACGCTCTTATTTAGAAATTATCGTTAAAATTATATAAACAAAATACGCTATGCATCAAAAATTATCTTCGGGTGCTGTTTGGGAGTCCCTTGTCGGTTACAGTCGGGCGGTGCGGGCAGGCAACATCATTGAAGTCGCAGGTACGACCGCTGTTGAGGATGGTCAAATCATTGGCATTGGCAATGCTTATGAGCAAACTAAATGTATTTTAAGTAAAATTAAAAAAGCAATTGAAGCATTAGGCGGTGATATTCAACAAGTTACACGTACCCGTATGTATGTAACGAATATTCAAGATTGGCAGGAAATCGGACGCGCTCATGGAGAAATGTTCGGCGAGATTCGCCCTGCAACAACAATGGTAGAAGTGAAAGGTTTGATTGATAAAGAGATGCTGGTGGAAATAGAGGCAACTGCGGTGCTTTAAGCACCGCAAAGTCGTCAAAATTTAAAATCCTATCCATTAGCCACAGCATCAAAAAGGTGCGTAGCACCACAACATTGGTAGAAAAACAATGAATAAACCCGTTTCGGAGGTGCGTAGCACCACAACATTGGTAGAAAAACAATGAATAAACCCGTTTCGGAGGTGCGTAGCACCACAACATTGGTAAAAAAACAATGAATAAACCCGTTTCGGAGGTGCGTAGCACCACAACATTGGTAGAAAAACAATGAATAAACCCGTTTCGGAGGTGCGTCGCACCGTAACATTGGTAGAAACGGTTTGAATGTTACGGTGCTACGCACCTCCAACATGGATTTTAATTCCAATTTGCTACAAATGTTGTGGTGCTACGCACCTTTTTTATTTTGCAGAATCCTTTGAATCCCAACAATCATTCTGTGGGTAATGGATAAGATTTAAAATCTCGACGACTTTTGCATTTAGTGGGAAATAAATTTCCCGACTACTATTCAATTTCCAAACCATCTATCACGCTTACCAACGAATCATTCAAGCCATTGCGTGCAATCGTTGCTTCTTGGTTGCTAATCACACCTTTATTTTCTTGCGTATTTAAACGATTGAACTGTGCCGATAGTTTTCTTTTTTTTGCAAGATAAATTGGATATTTCCTTCAACCGATTTATCTTTGTATCCTAAATATCATAATAATGACCGAATTAATCCTTCGTATCGAAAATCCATTTGAATTTGAACAATTATTGCCCCTTTTGCAACAATTAAAAATCAAGTATCAATCGCGTCCTATCAAAGCGGCTCCCAAAAAAAGTCGCAAAAAAGACGCAATTATTGCTAAAATTCAAGCAGGCGCATTTAATTTACCGAATTTAGAAGCGTTTATGCTGGATTTTGAGCTCAGCCGCCAAGATAAATCATTGGTCGGACGAGATTAACCCTTTTTTTCACCCTTATTTCCATTCGCTATGAGATTATTAGAGCATAACATAGTCATCATTGCCAAATAAAATTTTAAAATAAGCTAATTTTACGCTATCAAATATTGCAAAGCTTCTTTAGAAGGTAAATAAAATTGGTACTGAGTAGCGAAAATTTGATGATTGTCTTTGGGTAAGGTAATTTCAACAACCGCATCTTCTTTATCTTTGCAAAGAATAATGCCAATCGTTGAATTTTCGGTATCGTCTTTCACAAAACGGTCATAATAATTGACATACATTTGCATTTGTCCTAAATCTTGATGCGTTAAAACGCCGATTTTCAAATCAATCAACACAAAACATTTTAATAACCGATTGTAAAAAACCAAATCGACGCGATAATGTCGCTCACTAAACGTAAAACGGACTTGCCGCCCACCAAAGAAAAAACCTTTGCCGAGTTCCAACATAAATTTTTCAATTTTATTGATAATCGCGGTTTCAAGGTCACTTTCGGAATAAGCCGCTTTTTCCTCCAAACCCATAAATTCTAAAATCAACGGATCTTTGATAAGGTCTTTGGGTTGTTTGATGATTTGTCCGTGTGTTGCAAGTGTTTTTACGATGGCTTTGTCGGTGCTTAAAACCAAACGCTCATAGAGCGACGAATCAAATTGCCGTTGTAATTCTTCCAGATTCCAATGATTTTGCGCCGCTTCGATTTCGTAAAAAGCGCGTTCGTCAGTGTTTTTGATGCGGCAGAGCAGAATATAATGAGACCATGAGATTGAGAATCGGAGCTTTTCAATGATATTTCGGGTAATCATACCCCAATCCGCAGCATCCATTTCCAATTCCGCAGAACTGTTCTGCGGAATTCGGTCTTTGTAAACCAAATAAAATTTGCGCATTTGCTCCAAATTTCTCATGGAAAACCCTTTTCCAAACTTAGCAGTTAATTTTTGGCTCAAATCATCGATAATTTTTTGAGCGTATTGAGCTCTTTGCTCCCCAACTTGTTCATTTTCAACGATTTGACGACCAATTAAAAAATAAGTCGTCACCATCGTTACATTCGTCGTGCGCAAAAGCGTATGACGAGCGGATTCAATCAATTGAGCAACTTGCTCAAAAAGCACCTCAGAATGTTTTTCTAATGAATTCATTTTTCCCAATGTTTGTTTTTTTTGAATTTTCACCGCAAAAATACCGCATTTGTGTTAATTGACCCAATAAAAGTAAATTTATTTAAACATTTTTATTTATAAAATATTAAAATAAAATTGTTTTAAAAATATTTTTGCTTCAAAATTATCGGCGCACCCGTAGAAGCAGCGCGTTTGATGAACTATCAAGAATCCTTTTTCTCCAATACAAAAAAATATTGTAGGGTCAAGTCGTGACTTGCCCGTTTTGTAATTGTAATAACCCTTTGATTATCAATTGGTTTTAATCAAATAAGATATGAATTACCCACAAAATAGGATTTGTTTTTGTCATTCCGAAGGAAACGTTTATACCGTGCTTTTTGTCATTCCGTTAGGAATCTTTATCGTTTACGCAGTACACAAGATTCCTAACGGAATGACAAAACAGAATGGATTTTTGTAGAGACAGGTCTTGACCTGTCTTATTTCAATTCATTACAATCCTTTCATTATCAATTGATTATGAATATTTTTTAATAAAAACACGACAGGTCACGACCTGTCTCTACGATATGGGCATACACCCATGATTTTTATTGTATTTTTGAAACAATGGATTTAATAAGAAATACTAAAATTGATTGATGTAGGCGCATCCATTTTTAAACATTGCTTTACTTTAATGGTACGAGGATGTTCACTTCCAAAAGTTTTGGCAAAATTATCATATACACTTTGTAACAAAATTTTTGCCTCCAATTTTCTATCTGTTTTGATATAAAGGTCTGCTAATAACCATTGCCGTAAACCAAATGTGGGATGGGATTTCCCATATTTTTTTGATGGTAATCCATGTTTTTCTCAGTATAAAAATGCGTGAAAATACAGAACAACAACGCAAAGGGATTAAAAAACGAGTTGTTTTTTAATCCCTTTGTGCTGATAGCTCATTTGTTTAATCACAAATATAAACCAAAAACATTATGATTAAGTTCCAATGAATTCAAAAACCCACTCAACCTCGCGACCTCTTTCAATTGAACTTCGTAGTCGGGGAAATAAATTTCCCAACTACGAAGTATTCTAAAAATCGCTCAAATTGACCACAAAGCCACTAATATTTTTCTTTTTCAAATCTTTCAAATAAGATTCCGCCGTCGAATGCGTATCAAATGAGCCTAATAAAATTTTATACGAGTCATTTGAGCCTTCATGTATTAAAACATTTCGATACGAATCGGATTGTAAATCAGAGACTTTGTGCAACATATTCTCTTTACCTTTCACAGAAGCCACTTGTATCGCGTATCCTTTTTTGTTAGGGCGTTGCAATTGGATTTTGTACAATCCATCGGAATGACCACTACTGGTTCTCGTTGTTTTTTTGGATAAATCAGGCGCGGAACGCTGATTGTATTCACGCGGCACATCGCCCTTAGAAGCCAACCCTTCTGATAAGTCGGCAACAGACGGTGGCGCACCTTGTGTACTCGGATTTCCACCCGTTTTTTTGGAATAACTATAAGAACTTGGCATATTTGCCGCGTCTCCAATAATTTCCATTTTAACTTTTACGGTTTGCTCATAGGTCAAACCAATCAATTCGCCTGCCGCCAATGAAATATCTGCAATGCGATTGTTGACATAAGGGCCTCTATCATTGACCCGAACCACAACCGATTGATTATTATCCATGCGCGTAATCCGCAACATCGTCCCAAATGGGAGGGTTTTATGGGCAGCCGTTTTGCTCGAATGCACAAACGACTCGCCATTTGCCGTTTTGCTGCCATTGAATTTGGCAGAATAAACGGAAATGTAACCGTATTCTTCAGCAATTAAAGGATTGCTGCACATCAACAGGCAACCAATGATTGCCATAAGCGACTTTGAAAAGATTCTCATAAAGGTATGTTTTAAGATGACTGAAATGTTTGTTTCCAATTCGGAGGCGAAAATATTGCCAGTTCTTGAATTTCAAAGCGTTTTGGGGTAAAAGTTTTGTCAAATATTTGTCATTTTCTTCATTTTTATTTTACTAATACAAATTATCTCAAAGGCGTTTTACCTACAAATAGGTATTTTTCGACCTGTTTTTTCCAAAAAAACGCGTATATTTGCCGTCAAAATGAGTCGGATAAAAACGCGTTATGTAGAAATAACTGATTTAGCGTAGTTTACGATTATCATTTTTCAATATTCAATTTAAATTTTCAATTAACAACGCGCACCATTTTTTACGGTTTTCTCCATAAGTCTTTGAAACTTCATTCGTTGGAAATCGAGCCTGTTGCATAGAAAATACAGTAAAAATAGGTGTTCAAATTTTTAAGTCATGAGTAAAAAAGGGCGCGTTTTAGTGGCAATGAGTGGCGGAATTGATAGCACCGTTGCCGCAATGATGCTTCACGAAGAAGGTTATGAAGTCGTTGGCATCACGATGAAGACTTGGGATTATGCCAATTCGGGCGGTTCTAAAAAGGAAACAGGTTGTTGCAGCCTCGATTCGATTAATGATGCGCGACAAGTGGCGGTCAAAATGGGTTTTCATCATTTTATTGTGGACATTCGCAATGAATTTGGCGATTATGTCATCGACAATTTCGTGGAGGAATATTTGGCGGGTCGAACGCCGAATCCTTGCGTTTTGTGTAACACACATATTAAATGGAGTGCTTTGTTAAAACGCGCTGATGCGATGGATTGTGAATTTATTGCAACGGGGCATTATGCCATGATTAATGAGTTGAATGGCAGAAAATATATAACTAAATCGGCAGATGTTAAGAAAGACCAATCCTATGTTTTGTGGGGTTTGAGTCAGGAATGCTTGAATCGGAGCCGTTTTCCATTGGGGCATTTGACCAAACCGCAGGTTCGGCAATACGCATTGGACGCTGGTTATGAAGAATTGTCGAAAAAAGCGGAGAGTTATGAGATTTGTTTTGTGCCTGATAATGATTATCGCGGTTTTTTGAAACGGCGCGTGCCTGATTTGGAAACGACGGTTGCAGGCGGCAATTTTATCAATATCAGAGGCGAAATTATTGGAAAACATCAAGGTTATCCGTTTTATACGATTGGACAGCGCAAAGGTTTGGGTGCAGCGTTTGGGAAACCGATGTTTGTAACAGAGATTCAACCGCTTACCAATACAGTGGTTTTAGGAGAAATCGGTGATTTATTGCGCAATGGCATCACTGTCGGCAGAGTTAATTCGATGAAATATGCGACGATTCCGACTGGTTTGGAGGTTTCGACGCAAGTTCGTTACAATGATGGCGGAACGATGAGTCAATTGATACCTCAAAAAGACAATGTATATGTAGAATTTTTAGCGAATGTAAAAGGTGTCGCGCCAGGTCAATCGGCTGTTTTTTATGAAGGCGATGATGTGGTTGGCGGTGGCATTATTTACAAAAGTGCTTTGAATTGAATCGAAAAATAGCGTTTGGAGGGTTTGAAACCCTCCAAACGTTGTTGTCGATTGTTTAAACTGAACTACTTATTATAAAAATAGCTCCACTAAAACAATGAATTCAACTATGCGTTATTTCCTTATTTTTTCCTTATTTTGCTGTTTCGCTTGCGGCAAAAATGAAACAGAATCGTTAACTCCAATCGGATCTGAATATTATCCACTAACGATTGGCAAATCCATTACCTATCAAATTGATTCGATTATCTACGATACCACTGTGCAAGGTGTGAAAATAGATACGTTTCGACTCCAAGCCAAAGAAGTCGTCAAAGACACTTTTCGCAATCTTTCGGGTCATTTAACATATCGGATTGAGCGATTTGAACGCAAAAATGATAGTTTTAGATGGGAAATCAAAAACATTTTTGGAGCGCAATTATTTGATAATCAATCGATTCGATTCGAGAACAATATGACTTTTTTAAAATTCCCCATTCCTGTTGTTGAAAAGCAGACTTGGGATGGAAATATTTTTATAGACGCAGGTTTGAAAATCATCGTAGCAGGCGAAATCTTAGAACCTTTTGCTAAAAAATGGACTTATTCAACAGAATCCATCGGCAAATCGGAAACGATTGGTACAAAAGCGTTTACAGAAATCCTGACTATCAAAGCCCAAACCGACCCTAAAATCTTGACGGAATGGCGTTATCAACTCGAAAAATATGCAAAAGGCATTGGTTTGGTGTATCGAGAAGTGAAAATAGTGGATACGCAGCGTTTGGATGCAAATCTCAGTTGGGAAAAAAAAGCCAGTAAAGGCTATTTTTTAAAAATGACCGTTCTAAGTTATGAATAATTTTTAACTATCTTTGAACCCGTAAAATCAGTGTTAAGTAGTTCAATTGAAATAACCGATCCAAAAGGTCGGCGAGGTTGCAACCTCGCCGACCTTAATTCGATGCGACTGCGCTGATTTTCAACTATTTACGGTTTGATAGCTTATTTCGAGTCAACTACTTAAAATATATCATTTATAATTAATTACTCAAAAAATCCTTATGACAAAAATCAAGGTAAAATTCGGCAAAGGCGAAATCGTCTTAACCAAAAGTTTAAAATTGGTAGGC